>NZ_JBZSYN010000062.1:0-51178 GCF_058622915.1 Thermohalobaculum sp.
TGATCGCCAAGATCGACTCGGCGCTCGAGCGCATCGAGAGCGGCAGCTACGGCTATTGCGAGGAGACCGGCGAGCCGATCTCGCTCAAGCGCCTGATCGCACGGCCCATCGCCACCATGTCGCTCGCCGCGCAGGAGCGGCACGAGCGGCGCGAGAAGGTGCACCGCGACAGCTGAGGCGCGGGCGGTGGCGCTCGACGGTCCGGCGCACGCACCCGCGCGGGGCGGCGTCGCCGGCGGCAATCGCGGGCCTTGCGACGTTTTCTTGCGCAACAATCTTTCCACGGTGCAAAATTGCCGCGTGCCGGCGCTTGCCGCCGGCCGCTCCCCGACCTATCGCATCGGCGGCGCAGATTTGGAGGAGCGGCAATGACGGAACGGGTGACGGCGGGCGGCCTTGAGGTCGATCGCGGGCTTCACGACTTCATCACGCGCGAGGCCCTGCCGGGCACCGGCATCGAGGCCGCGGCGTTCTGGCAGGGGCTGGGGCGGATCGCCACCGAGCTCACGCCGAGGAACCGTGCCCTGATCGCCCGGCGCGACGCGCTGCAGCAAAAGATCGACGCCTGGCACGCGGGGCGCGCCGGCCGGCCGCACGACCCCGCCGCCTACCGCGCCTTCCTCGAGGAGATCGGCTATCTGGTGCCCGAGGGCCCGGACTTCGCCGTCGACACGGCCGCGGTCGATCCCGAGTTCTCGACCATCGCCGGGCCGCAGCTCGTGGTGCCGGTCACCAACGCCCGCTACGCGCTGAACGCGGCCAACGCGCGCTGGGGCTCGCTCTATGACGCGCTCTACGGCACCGACGCCATGGGCTCGCTGCCCGAAGCCGGCGGCTACGACCCCGAGCGCGGTGCCGAGGTGGTCGGCTGGGCCAAGGACTTCCTCGACGAGGCGGCCCCGCTCGAGGCCGGCTCGCACGCGGATGTCACGCGCTATGTCGTGGCCCACGGCCAGCTGGTCGCCACGCTCGCCGACGGGCGCGAGACCGAGCTGCGCCATCCGGACCGGTTCGCCGGCTATGCGGGCGAGGCGATGGACCCCCGCTCGGTGCTGCTGCGCAACAACAACCTGCATATCGACCTGTTGATCGACCCCCACAATGCCATCGGCAAGAGCGACCCCGCCGGCATCGCCGACATGGTGCTGGAGGCGGCGGTGACCACGATCATCGACCTCGAGGACTCGGTCGCCACCGTCGAT
The DNA here is from genome assembly GCF_058622915.1 of Thermohalobaculum sp. Lineage (NCBI taxonomy): Bacteria > Pseudomonadati > Pseudomonadota > Alphaproteobacteria > Rhodobacterales > Paracoccaceae > Thermohalobaculum > Thermohalobaculum sp. The sequence continues at coordinate 1,203 of NZ_JBZSYN010000062.1, forward strand.
GCCGCCGACAAGGTGCTGGCCTACCGCAACTGGCTCGGCCTGATGAAGGGCGACCTGACCGAGGAGGTGGCCAAGGGCGGCCACCACTTCACCCGGCGCCTCGATCCCGACCGCGACTACCGTGCCCCCGACGGCCGCGCCTTCACCCTGCCCGGCCGCTCGCTGATGCTGGTCAGGACCTCGGCCGGGCTGGTGACCTCGGACGCGATGCTGCTGGCCGACGGCGCCGAGATCCCCGAGGAGATCATGGACGCGGCCTGCACCGCGATGATCGCACTGCACGACCTGAAGCGGACCGCCGGTCCGCGCAACTCGCGCACCGGCTCGGTCTATGTCGTCAAGCCGAAGATGCACGGGCCCGAGGAGGTCGCCCTCGCCAGCGAGCTCATGGGCGCGGTGGAGGAGATGCTCGGCCTCGCCCCCAACACGGTCAAGATCGGCATCATGGACGAGGAGCGGCGCACCTCGCTGACGCTCAAGGAGTGCATCCGCGCCGCGCGCTCGCGCCTGTGCTTCATCAACACGGGCTTCCTCGACCGCACCGGCGACGAGATCCACACCTCGATGAAGGCCGGGCCAATGGTGCGCAAGGCCGAGATGAAGGCGCAGCCCTGGTTCCAGGCCTATGAGGACAACAACGTCGATGTCGGGCTGGCCTGCGGGCTGAAGGGCGTGGCCCAGATCGGCAAGGGCATGTGGCCCAAGCCCGACATGATGGCCGACATGCTCGCCGAGAAGATCGAGCACCCGATGGCCGGCGCCAACACCGCCTGGGTGCCCTCGCCCACCGCCGCCACGCTGCACGCCATCCACTATCACCGGGTCGACGTGGCCGCGCGGCAGGCCGAGCTGATGGGCCGCGCCCCTGCCTCGACGGACGCCATCCTGACCATCCCCCTGGCGCGCGAAACCAACTGGCCGGCCGCCGATATCGAGGCCGAGCTCGAGAACAACTGCCAGGGGATCCTGGGCTATGTGGTGCGCTGGATCGACCAGGGCATCGGCTGCTCCAAGGTGCCCGACATCGACGACGTCGGGCTGATGGAGGACCGCGCCACGCTGCGCATCTCGTCGCAGCACATCGCCAACTGGCTGGCGCACGGCATCGTCGGCGAGGACCAGGTGATGGCCACGCTCAGGCGCATGGCCGAGGTGGTCGACCGGCAGAACGTCGGCGACCCGGCCTATGCGCCGATGGCGCCGGCCTGCGACGGCCCCGCCTTCAAGGCCGCCTGCGACCTGGTCTTCGAGGGCGCGGACTGGCCCAACGGCTATACCGAGCCGGCGCTGTTCGCCCGGCGCCGCGAGAAGAAGGGAGCCACGACATGACCGAGATCACGCTGCGCAAGGCGCGCACCATCGTGCGCCAGGCGCTGGCCAAGGGCCGCGAGACCGAGATGAAGCCGCTGGCGGTCTGCGTGCTCGACGCCGGCGGGCATCTCAAGGCCTTCGAGCGCGAGGACGGCGCCTCGAACATGCGCTTCCAGGTGGCCTTCGGCAAGGCGAACGGGGCGCTGGCGCTGGGCCTGGGCTCGCGTGCGCTGCGCGACCGGGCCGAGAGCCAGGCCTATTTCCCGCTTGCGGTGGGCACCGTGTTCCCGGGCGGGCTGGTGCCCGTGCCCGGCGGCGTGCTGGTGCGCGACCGCCGCGGCGCGCTGATCGGCGCGGTGGGCGTCAGCGGCGACATCTCGGACAACGACGAGCTGGCCGCCGTGGCGGGCATCGAGGCCGCCGGCTTCACGGCCGACCCGGGCTGAGGCCGCGCGCGGCCAGCGCGCGGCGCAGCTGCGCGGGGCCCTCGAACCGGATCGCCTGCATGCCCAGCGCGCTTGCGGCCGCGACGTTCTCCGGCGTGTCGTCGATGAACAGGCACGCCTGCGCCGAGAGGGCGTTGCGCGTCAGGCAGCGACGGTAGATCGCCGCTTCGGGCTTCAGCAGGCCTTCCTCGGCCGAGACCACGACATCGCGGAAACACGCGCGCAGGAAGGGGAACCGGGCCCGGGTTTGCCGCCATTTCTGGCGTGAGAAGTTGGTGATGGCATAGAGCGGCGTGCCGGCCCGGTGCAGCGCCTCGAGGATCTCGACCGAGCCCCCGATCGCGCACGGCACGGCCTCGTGCCAGCGCTCATGCGAGGCCTCGATCGGCGCCCGCCAGTGCGGGAACCGGGCCGAGAGCGCGGCCACCGCGGCATCCCAGTCCCCGCCCCAGCGCAGGCCCCGGTCGAGCTCGCGGTTCCAGGCGTGCCAGCCGGTCTCGGCGAGGAAGGCGTCGATGGAAGCCTCGTCGGGCAGCACGCGGCGGAACACGCGCCGCATGTCCCAATCGATCAGGACCCCGCCTATGTCGAAGATCACCGCCGTCGTGGTCATCGGCCTCTCCCGGCTGCCGCATTGCGCCCGCGGCGCGGGTTTGCGGGGTGCACAACGCTGCGGCGCAGGCTAGCTTTCGCCCTGATCGGCGCGGAATCAAGGAGGCAACCATGACCGAGTTTCCCGAGCTACCCCAGGACCTGATCGATGCCGGCTGGGAGCCCTCCGGCGACGGCCGGGCGATCGCCAGGACCTTCCGCTTCCGCGGCTTCCGCGACTCCATGGCCTGGATGGCCCGCGCCGCCTTCGAGGCCGAGCACATGAACCATCATCCCGAATGGTCCAACGTCTACAACAAGGTCGACGTGCGCCTGACCACCCACGATGCCGGCGGGCTGACCGAGAAGGACCTCGAGCTCGCCCGGCGCATGGAGAAGATTTCGCACCGGGCGCTGGTGAAGTGAGCCGCTTCGCCGCCATGCCCGAGCCGCCCTACTACGCCGTGATCTTCTCGGCGCAGCGGACCGCGGGCGACCACGGCTATGCGGCGATGTCCGCGCGCATGGAGGAGCTGGCGCTGGCCCGCACCGGCTGCCTCGGGTCGAGAGCACGCGCGACGCCGAGGGCTTCGGCATCACCGTGTCCTACTGGCGCGACGAGGCCAGCCTGGTCGGCTGGCGCGAGGACGCCGAGCACTTGGTGGCCCAGCGGCTGGGGCGCGAGCGCTGGTACGCACACTACGCGCTGCGCATCGCCCGGGTCGAGCGCGCCTATGCCGGCCCCGAGGGCCGCGGCGGCTGAGCCCCGCCGGCGCCGCCTTGCCGGCTGGCCGGCGGAGCGCCGGGCGCCGTCACTGCCCCGCGAGCGGCGCGAGGCACCCCTCGTCCCGCTCTGCCCCGGTCGGCCCGCCGGCAGCCCGGGAAGGGGCCCCTCGCTGCGGCCCTTGCGTCGCCCCTGGCGTCGTCCCTTGCGGCGCCTGCTCCCGGGCCGCCGGCGCCTCGCGCAGCTCTGCGGGCAGCGCGTCGATGAGCGCGTCGAGCAGCCCGCCCGGGTCGCGCGCCAGCGCCAGCGGCAGCAGCGTGGCGGCGGCGCCGCGCGCCTGCGCCGCGTCCAGGCGCGTGCCGAGCGCGCCGATGTCGAAGGCGGCCACCGGCCGCCCGCTCGCGAGCGCGTGGCTGAGCGTGTAGCAATAGGTCTCGGGCCAGGTCGAGGGGATCAGCACCAGGTCCGGATCGGCGCGCGCGATCTGCGTCGCCGCCTCCTCGTTGCGATAGGGCCCGGTGACGCGGATGCCCGCGGCCCGCGCCGCCGCGTCGTTGCGGGTGTAGCCGATCACGGCCAGGTCGGCCTCGAGCCCGCGCGCGCGGATCTCGGTGGCCAGCGCCAGCAGCACGTCGAAGCCCTTGATCGGCCCGATCGCCCCGATCGTCGCGATCCGGACCGGGCCGGGCCGGCGCGGAGCCGGTCTCGGGCCGGGCGCCGGCGGCGGCTCGTGCGGGCGCACGGCGATGTTCGCCAGATGCGGGAAATAGCGCCTCAGTCGCGCCGCCACGTCGCCGTCGGGCACCCGCACCTCGCGCGCGCGAGCGAGCAGACGGCCATGGTCCCTGCGCCAGCGCCGGATATCGGGCGCGCCGAAGTCCGAGCGGCGGCGCGCCAGGCAGCGCCGGCAGCCGCGCTCGCCCGGCTCGCCGCAGTAGAAGCCGCTGGTGTCGGCCATGTTGATGCGCGGGCAGACTGCCAGGTAGTCATGCGCCACGAAGTCGAAGGGCAGGCCGAGGCAGTCCATCAGGCGGGCGAGCCGGACGGCGCCGCGGGCGCCGAAATCGGCCAGATGATGCAGCTGCGCCTCGACCACGCCGAGCGCCTCCAGCGCTGCCACGAGCTCGGGCCCCTCGAGCGGCAGTGCCGCCAGCGCGGGCAGCTCGGCGAGCTGAGGATGGCCGAGCCGCACGGTGTCGGGCCCGCCCGTGCCGCCGCTCACCAGCACCACCCCCCTGCCCGCGCGCGCCAGCCGGTCCGCCTCCTCGGCCACGTGCTGGCCGGTGCCGCCGCCGCGCGAATGGCTGACCAGCGCCACCGCCCGCCCCGGCGCCGCGGCGCGGGCCAGCCGGCCGAGGTCGATGGCGCGGCGCAGGGGCGCCACCGGGTCCGCGGCGAGGTAGCGCTGGACCGTGCGCAGATAGCCGGGATGCCGCCGCTCGACCACCTTGAGCGCCGCATCCACCTTGTCGCGCCGCGCATCACCGAACGAGGTCTGGCCCAGGTGTCGCACGAACACGTCGCCGGCGATCAGGTTGCGCAGGCCCGCCCGGATGGCGCGCTGCGAGAAGTCGTTCTCCTCGCCATAGCCGCGCCCGAAGGCCGCCTCGTCGAGCGGCCCGATCCGGGCGATGGCCGCGCGCCGCACGTAAGTGGCGAAGCCGACGCAGGTCGGGGTTTCCACCGCCCGCCCGGCATTGACCCGCGCGGCGATGCGGTCGATCTCGTCCCAGCCGACCTCGAGCGGCGCGACGTTGTCGACGTCGAAATGCGGATAGCTGCAGATGGTGCCGTTGCTGGTCAGCGGGGTGACCGTGGCCACGTCGTCGCCGGCGGTGGCGGCGCGGCGCAGGCGGTCGATCCAGTCGCCATAGACCTCGGTGTCGGCATTGAGCCAGACCACGTCGCGCGCGGGATGCAGCGCCATGCCGCGGTTGATCGCGGCGACGAAGCCGCGGTTTCGGGGCTGCACCGTCAGCTCGATCAGGCCGCGCCGCGCCAGGCCGGCGAGATCGGCCCTGAGCCGGGCGTCCGGCCCGCAGTCGTCGATCACCACCAGCGCGAAGCGGGTGCGGCCTTCCGCCTCCAGCACGCTGGCGAGGCAGCGCAGCGTCTCGGCCCGGCCACGATAGACCGGCACGATGACGTCGACCTCGGCCGGCCCGCTCGCGCGCGGCGCCTGGGCGTGGAGCCGGGCCAGCGCCTCGGCCGCGGCGGCCGCGTCGTCGGCTGGCTCGACCACCGCGCCCGCTTGACGGGCCCCGCCGCCCCGCGCCCCCCCTCGTGTCCCTTGGCGCGTCCATTGGCGCGTGCCTTGGCGTGGCCCCAGCCCGCGGGCGCGGCCCAGCGCCAGCCAGTGCGCCAGGGCGCTGACCCGGTCGCGCGGGCCCAGCCGCGCCTGCCGACGATAGGCCGCGTCGTCGAAGCGCGGGTTGGGGTTGCGCCCCTCGACCCAGCCATTGGCGAGGTAATGCGCCAGCGGGTCGAGCCCGGCCTCCTGCACGTCGGGATTGCAGGCGAGATAGTGCGTGCGGTCGAAGCACGGGTCGTCGGCGGCCGCCAGCAGGCACCGCTCCACCGCCGCGATCAGCGGGCGCGGCAGCCGGCGCAGCCGCGGCACCCGCGCGATCAGCCGCAACAGCGCCCGCGCGCCGCGCTCGCGCGCCCGGCGCCGCACATGGCCGATCCGCCAGGCGAGCCCGCGCAGCGCCATGCCGCCGCGCACCCGCGCCCGCTGGCCAAGCCGCGCCGCCGCGCACCCCTCACGCCGCCGCATCGAGCCCCACCTCCATCAGCTCTGCCCACAGGCGGCGCTGCGGCCCGGGCCGGTTCAGCTGCCCGGCCAGGCGGATGGCGCCTTCGGCTAGCGCGCGCATGCGGGCGGGCCGGGTGATCAGCTGCTCGATCGCGATGCGCCAGGCATCGGGGTCGGGCGCCAGCGCCAGGCCGGCGCCGGCCGCGACGGCCCGCCCCGCCTCGGGCCAGCAGCGCGAGTAGAGCGGCGCCGCCCCCACCACCCCGTGCTCGATCAGCTTGTTGATCGAGCGCGCCCGGTTGAACGGGGTGTCCAGCAGCGGATAGAGCGCCAGGTGGAAGCGCCGCCCCCTGAGCGCGGCGCGATAGACCGACCAGCCGCGCGCCGCGATGGGCCGTATGCGCGGGTGCCCGCGCAGCCAGGCCGGCAGCCGGTGCCGCTCGGACAGGTGCAGGCGCGCGCGCGGATGCGCCGCCAGCACGTTGCCGATCACCGGCCACAGGAACGCCAGGTCGCGCCGGTGCACCGAGCTGCCCAGACAGGCGATCTCGATCCAGCCCGCGCCCTCGGCCATGGGCGCGAAGTGCCCGGTCCCGGCCATGGGCTCGGACCAGTAGGGATCGACCAGGTGCGTCTCGGCCAGCCCGCCATGGCGGCGCGCCAGCGCGGGCGAGCTGACCACCACGGCCGCCTGCCTGGGCGCGATGCGGCGCTGGGCGGCGCGCTCGACCAGCCTGAGCTTCTGGCGATAGAGGAACGGCAGGGCGGCGTCGCCCGTGCCCTCCTCGACCGCGTCGTCGACGAAATAGACCAGCCGGCGCCCGCGCATCGCCGCGGCCAGCCCCTCGGCGCGCAAGTCGTGGCGCATCACCAGGCAGGCGCGCGGCGAGGCGAACACCGTGGGGCCGAGCCGGCGCAGGCCCGAGGACAGGAAATCGCCGCAGGCGTTCATGAAGTAGAGATCGGCCGTGGGCGAATCGGGGGCCGCGAGAAACCCTGCCAGCGTTCTGCGCAAGATCCGCCTCCCTCGGCCCGGGCGCCGCCGCGGCCCCAATGCAGCCACGACCCTGCACGGCGCGTTTTAAGGGCGGGTTAATTATCCCGGCTTAACCATCGCGGCATGTACCGCGACCCGGAGGCATCCCATGGCAGGGCAAGCGGCGCGCTGACGCCGGCCCGCGTGCTGTTCGCGCTCATCATGCGCGAGATGGCGACCCGGTTCGGCGGCTCGGCGATGGGCTATCTGTGGGCGCTGATCGAGCCGGTGGCCTTCATCGCGCTGCTCTCGCTTGCGTTCTCGGAGCTGGCGCACCGGCCCCCGGTGGGCCACAGCTTTCCGCTGTTCTATGCCACCGGGTTCATCGCCTTCAGCTACTACAACGACATCGCCTCGCTCACCGGGCGCTCGGTGCATGTCAACCAGCCGCTGCTGAACTATCCGGCGGTCACCCCGCTCGATACCGTGCTGGCGCGGCTGATCCTGCAGGCGCTGACCGGGCTGGCCGTGGCGGCGCTGGTCTTCGCCGGCATCTTCGCGGTGTTCGGCGACCCGGTGCGGATCGAGCCGGTGCCGCTGATGGCGGCGTTCGGGCTCGGCGCGCTGCTCGGCCTCGGCGTCGGGCTGGTCAACACCACGCTGTTCGCGCTGTCGCGGGGCTGGCAGGTCGCCTATGGCGTGATCTCGCGGCCGGTCATGTTCGTCTCCTGCGTCTTCTATACCTTCGACTCGCTGCCCCGGGGGGTGCAGGCGGTGTTGTGGTGGAACCCGCTGGTGCACCTGGTCGGGCTGATGCGGGCGGGGTTCTACCCGGTCTACCGGGCCGCCTATGTGTCCGAGCTCTACGTCTTCTCGGTGGCGCTGGGGCTGATCGCGCTGGGGCTGGTGCTGATGACGCTGATGGCCGGCAGCGTGGTGCGCCAGTGATCCGGCTCGAGCGCGTGAGCAAGAGCTTCCGGGTGCACGGCATGACGCGGCATGTCCTGCACGAGGTCAGCTTCCTCTTGCCGCCGGGGCGCGACGTCGCGCTGATCGGGCGCAACGGTGCTGGCAAATCCACGCTCTTGCGCCTGATCGGCGGCACGCTGCGCCCCGATGCCGGGCGCATCACGCGCCACTGCGACGTCTCCTGGCCGATGGGCTTTGCCGGCTCGTTCCACCCCGCCCTGACCGGCGCCCAGAACACCCGCTTCGTCGCCCGCGTCTACGGCCGCGACAGCCGCGCGCTCGAGGACTACGTGCAGGACTTCGCCGAGCTGGGTCCCTACTACCGCCTGCCGGTGCGCACCTATTCCTCGGGCATGAAGGCGCGGCTCGCCTTCGCGCTCTCCATGGGCGTGAACTTCGACCTCTACCTGGTCGACGAGGTGATCGGGGTCGGCGACACCGCCTTCCGGCGCAAGTGCGTCGAGGCGTTCCGCGCCCGCATGGGCCGCTCCCGCGTGCTGATGATCTCGCACAACCCCGGTACGCTGAGGGAGTTCTGCGACTGCGGCCTGGTGATCGAATCGGGCCGGCTCGCCTTCCACGAGGATCTCGACGCGGCGATCGCGGCGCACGAGCGCAACCTCGCCCTCCCCGCCACCGCCTGACCCGCCCGCAAAGGAGCCGCACCATGCCCGACGGCCAGCCCCGCGACGACGCGCCGCCCGCAAGCCCCCTCGCGCCCAGGCCGGCGCCCGGGCCGGCATCCCCGGGGCGGCCGCGTCAGGCGCCGGAGGCGCGGACCGCCCACCCGCCCCAGGCGCGGAACACTCACCCGCCGCAGGCCCGCCATGCCGCCCCCCCGGGTCGCGGCCCGGGCGAGAGCGGCCCGGGCGAGAGCGGACCGGGCGCGAGCGGACCGGGCGCGGATGCGTCGCTGCTTCTGGGCGCCCCGCCCTCGCGGCCGCGGCGCCGGCACTGGCTGCTCGCCGCCTCGTTCGTCGCGCTCGTCGTGCTGCCGACGCTGGCCTCCGCGGTCTATCTGTTCGCCTTCGCGGCCGACCGCTACGGCTCGCGCGTCGCCTTCTCGATCCGTTCGAGCGAGAGCTCGGCGCCGCTCGAGATCCTGGGCGCCGTCACCCAGATCGGCGGCGGCTCGATGCGCACCGACGGCCAGGTGCTCTACGATTTCATCCAGAGCCAGCAGATCGTCGAGACGGTGGCCAGGCGCCTGCCGCTGCGCGCCATGTGGAACCGCGCGCCCCGGGACTGGCTGTTCTCGCTCGGCCGCAACCAGCCGATCGAGAACCTGGTCGACTACTGGAACCGCATGGTCGACGTCTCGCTCGATTCGGGCACCGGCATCGTCACCGTCGATGTGCGCGCCTTCCGCGCCCGCGACGCGCAGGCGATCGCCGCGGCGATCCTCCAGGCCAGCTCGGCGCTGGTCAACCGCCTCGCCGACATCGCGCGCGAGGATGCGGTGCACGACGCCAAGCGCGAGCTGACCGACGCCGAGACCCGGCTGCGCACAATCCGCGCCAAGCTGCGCAAGTTCCGCAATGCCGAGCAGGAGATCGACCCCTCGGCCAACGCCAAGCTGGCGGTCGACCTGGTGGCCCAGCTCGAGGGCGAGCTGTCGCAGGCCCGGGTGCAGCTGACCATCCTGCGCAGCGCGCTCGACGAATCGGCGCCCAGGATCGGGCTCCTGAAGCGCAAGATCGACTCGCTCAAGGCCCGCATCGCCGCCGAGCGCAAGCGCCTGGGCACCGGCACCGCCGGCCCGCGCGGCGACCGGCGCCCGCTCAGCGCGGTGGTCGGCGACTACGAGGAACTGGTGGTCGACCGCGAGTTCGCCGAGCGCGCCTACACCATGGCGCTGGCCACCTACCAGCAGGCCGAGGCCGAGGCCCGGCGCCGCCATCGCTATCTCGCCGCGCATATCGCGCCGACCCTGTCCCAGGAGGCCCAGTACCCCGACCGCCCGCTCCTGATCCTCGCGGTGTTCCTGCTCACGCTGGTCGGCTGGAGCGTCCTGGTGCTGGGCGGCTACGGGCTGCGCGACCGCGGCTGAGCCCCCGGGGCCGAGGGGCCGCCCACCCGGCCGCCCGCCCGGCCGCCCACCCGCCCGGCCGCCCGTCTGGCCGGCCGTCTGGCCGGCTGCCTGACCCAGCGTCCCACCCGGCGTCGCACCCGGCCGCCCGCCCTGCCTGCTGCCCCACCCCGGCTGCGCGTACCGCCGCACCCTTTCCCCCCGCGCGCGGCACGGGTAGAAGGGCGCGCTGGTCCGACCTGTCGCTGCGCCTTGCGGGAGCCTCATGCATTTTCGCGAATTCCCCCTGCTCAACACGCCCCATCTCATGCACCTGATCCTGCGCGAGGCAGGCGGGGGCGAGACCACGCTCGCCGCCTGCCTCGCGCGGCTCGACCGGCTGCTGGCGCTGGCCGACGAGCATCCGCCCTTTGGGTCCGACGAGATCCGCGCCCGGCTCGAGCTCCTGTGCCGCTACCTCGCCGCGGCGCGGCTGGTGACGGCCGGCCCCGACGGCCGGCTCGCCATCACCGCGCGCGGCCGCGAGGCGCTGGCCGAGCACCCCCAGGGATTCGACCTCGCCGATCTCATGGCCTATCCCGAGTTCGCCGGCTTCATCCGCGGCCTCGCCCGCGCGCGGGCGCGCGCCATCATGGATCCGCGCAGCCCGGCCTTCGACGAGGGCCACGCCGCCTACCGGGCCGGCGCGCTGGTGTCGGACAATCCCCACCCCGCCGACAGCATCGACCACCTGGCCTGGGAGAACGGCTGGTACGAGGCGCTCGACGAGGACACGCGCTAGCGAACGGCGCGACCCCGCCGCTCCATCCCGGCACGCACCCCGCGCCCCGACGCAGCCGACCGCGCTGGCGCGCTGCGCCCCGCGGCCGCCGCCTGATCACGAAATCGTGCCCGGCTCGGCGCCGGTTCTGCCGCGCCGCCGCGTTTAAGGCTCGACCATGACCGGATGAGGAGCGGGACCATGAAGACGATCCGCACGCTTACGGCGCTGGGCCTCGTGCTCGGCCTGCTCGCCTCCTGTGGCACCACCACCACCGACCGGGCGCTCTCGGGCGGCGGCATCGGTGCCGCCACCGGCGCGGCCGGCGCTGCGCTGTTGGGCGGCGACGCCGCCGCCGGCGCGGTTCTGGGCGGTGCCGTGGGCGCCGCGGCAGGCGCGCTGACCAACCCCAACAACGTCTATCTCGGCCAGCCCATCTGGCGGCACTGAACCCCCTGAACGGCACTTGAGCCCTCTTGGTGGCGCTGAGCCCTGCCGGTCGCGCGCCCCAGGGCCTGCCGGCGGCGGCGCGGCATCCCCCCTGCCGCGCCGCCTTCAGCAGGCCCTTGCCGGCCGGTGCGCCGGGGAATAAACTGCCGCGCGCGCGGCACTCGACCCGCCGCGCCAAGCCGACAGACGCCAAGACGGCCTTCGAGACACGCATCCGGTGAGGGCCCGGGCCGGCTCGAACGTCCCATACGCCGCGGCTGACCGGTCGTCGGTGCAACGGGTCGCGGAGCGTCGTCGATGATCATCATCCTGGGTGCCGCGCTGATCGTCGCGGCGGTTGTCCTTCTGCATTTGGGGCGGATCGCGGTGCTGCGCGCGGGCAGCGCGCGGCCCGAGTCGCTGATCAGCGATTTCTTCGCCATCACTTTCGTCGCCGTGTTCTGCGCCGGTTTCCTGATGATCCTGGTCGAGCTGCTGAGAGGCCCCAGCCTGGTTCACCTGGCCGAGTCGCTCGCGGCGCTCGCCGCGGCCCTGGCCGGCGCCAAGCTGGTCATGCATCTCGGCCGCCATGTGACCGCGCTCGAGCCGCCGGCGGCCCCGGTTGCCGCCCCGGTCGCGGACAAGGCGCCGCACTAGTGGCATGACTCAGACGCTTCGAGCCGTGGTGCGCGGCGCGCGCCGATAGTCTGCGTCCGACCGCTTCGCGGAACGAAGCGGTCGTCCGAGCAAACGGGTCGGATAACCGGTTCTGACCCGAAGCCGGCAATGCGAAAGGCTGGCGCCGACGCCTGCCCCTGACCGGAGCGGACGGCGTTCGCGTCCCTAGCGCTTCCAGCCCCAGCACTGGAATATCCGGGGAAGGCTCATCGTCACGCCGGGGTCCGCGGCGGCCCTCGTCAGCTCGGCCACGAGCTGCGTGACCTCCTCCGGGCCGGCGAGCCCCGACTCGATCACCCGGGCGCCGATGCTCTGCATGGTCAGTGGCGTCATGACCTTGGCGTCGCCCGTCACCCCGGCCGGCTGGCTCACCTGCATGCCGACGTCGGCCAGCCCCGCCTGCCGCAACATCCCGGCCAGCTTCGGCCCGATCTCCGGATCGCCCCCCGTCGATGTCGCCATTGCGGTGTAAAGCCGGATGAACGCGTCCATGGCGGGCAGGTGCGGCCAGCAGATGTGGGCGGAGAACTCGACATCCTCGAGCACCACCACTCCGCCCGGCCGCAGTGCGCCCAGCATCCGCTCCAGCGCAGCCGCCGGGTCGGCCAGGTGGCTCAGCACGAGGCGCGCGGTGACGACGTCGAAGTCTCCGACCGGAGCCAGGTCGTAGACGCTGCCCGTCAGGTACGACAGGTTGGCGATCCCGGCCGCGGCGGCCTCGCCTGTCGCCATCTCCACCTTGACCGGGTCGAAGTCGACGCCCGTCACATGACCCTCCGGCCCGGCCAGGCGCGCCAGGATCACCGCGACATCGCCGCCGCCGCAGCCGACATCGAGGCAGCGCGCGCCCGGCGCAATGCCGACCCCTTGCAGCAGGCGCGTCGTCCCGTCCTGCATCACCCCGGCCAGGATACGCAGCCGCTCGCGCCCGGACGCTCCGTGCGCCAGGACATAGGTGTCGAGCCCTGTCTCGCGATCGCCCATGCACAGGCTCCTGCCTGCGGAACAGACGCGCGCAGCCTACGCCCGTTTCCGGGCGAAGTCATCGATGACGGCCCGGCAGCCCTCATCGGAGCCCCGGCCATTGCGGTAGAGCATCCCCTCCACTGCACCTTTTCCAGCGCCGAAGCTTCCGGACCGGCCGGTGGCCGGTCGTGGACTCCCCCGGCGGGGCGACCGGCAGCCAAAGGCAGCGCCCTCCCCGCTCCCGGACCAGACGCGCCGGGAGCCGGGGACCGGATGGGCCGCGCCTGTTGGGCCGCGCCTGTTGGGCCGCGCCTATTGGGCCGCGCCTGTTGGGCCGCGCCTGTTGGGCCGCGCCTGTTGGGCCGCGCCTGGTGGACCTCCCCTAGCGGGCCGCCTCCAGCATCTCGCGCGCCAACTCGCGGGTCAGCGTCACCGGGTTGCCCCCCGCAGTGGGGTCGTCGGGGGCCATCTCGGCGATCCGCTCAAAGCTCGAGTCCGGCACGCCGAAGGCCGCCAGCCCCTCGGGCACGCCCAGCGTGCGGCGCAGCTCCAGCACCGCGGCCATGAAGCCGTCGAAGCCGCCCGCAAGGCCGAGGAAGGCCGCCAGCCGCCCGATCTTGGCTTCGATCGCCGGGCGATTGGCGCGCAGCACCGCCGGGATCACCACCGCGTTGGTCATGCCGTGATGCGTGTCGTGCAGCGCCCCGATCGGGTGCGACAGCGCGTGGATCGCGCCCAGCCCCTTCTGGAACGCCACCGCCCCCATCGCCGCTGCGCTCATCATGTGCGCGCGCGCCTCGATGTCGTCGGGCGCGCTATAGGCGCGCGGCAGGTAGTCCTTGACCAGCCGCATGCCCTCGACCGCGATGCCCTCCGACATCGGGTGATAGCTCGGCGCGCAATAGGCCTCGAGGCAGTGCGCGAAGGCGTCCATGCCGGTGCCCGCGGTGATGGCCTTGGGCATGCCCACGGTCAGCTCGGGGTCGCAGATCACCACCGCGGGCAGCATCTTGGGGTGGAAGATCACCTTCTTGACGTGGTCGGCGGTGTTGGTCAGCACGCCGGCGCGCCCGACCTCCGAGCCGGTGCCCGCCGTGGTGGGCACCGCGACGATGGGCGCGATCGCGCCGGCATTGGCCCGGGTCCACCAGTCGCCGATGTCCTCGAAGTCCCACACCGGGCGGGTCTGGCCCTGCATGAAGGCGACGCACTTGCCCAGGTCCAGCCCCGAGCCGCCGCCGAAGGCCACCACCCCGTCGTGCCCGCCGGCGCGGAAGGCGGCCACCCCGGCCTCGAGATTGGAATCCGTCGGGTTCGACTGCACCTCGTCGAACAGGCCCGCCTTCAGCCCCGCGGCCTCGAGCAGCTCGAGCGCGCCCTGCGTGATCGGCAGCGCCGCCAGCGCCCGGTCGGTGACCATGAGCGGCCGGCGCATGCCGGCGGCCTTCACGGCCTCGGGCAGCTCGCGGATGCGCCCGGCGCCGAAGCGGATCGCGGTGGGATAGCTCCAGTTGGCGGTCAGGGACATCGTCACCCCTTTCTCAGGTGATAGGACTTGGCCCGGGTCAGGCTGTGGTAGCCCAGCACCGACAGCGCGGCGCCCCGGCCGGTGTTCTTGCACCCGGTCCAGCACAGCGCCGGGTCCAGGTAGTCGCAGCGGTTCATGAACACGGTGCCGGTCTCGATGCGCGCGCCGATGGCCTCGGCCGCCTCGGCGTCGTTCGTGCAGATCGCCGCGGTCAGGCCATAGTCGCTGTCGTTCATCAGCCCGACCGCCTCGTCGTCGCCCGCGACCTTCATGATGCCGACCACGGGGCCGAAGTTCTCCTCGCGCATCAGCCGCATGGAGTGGTCGACGTCGACCAGCACCTGCGGCGCCAGATAGGCGCCCTCGCCGTCGTCGGCGGCGAAGCCGGAGGTATCGACCAGCGCCCGCGCGCCCTTGGCCACCGCCTCGGCCACCTGCTCGCGCACCAGGCGCGCGAAGCGCGGCTGCGCCATCGGCCCCAGCGTCGTGGCCGCCTCCAGCGGGTTGCCCAGCACGTGGCCGCGGGCGATCTCGACCGCCTTCTCGACGAAGGCGTCGTAGCGCGGCGCGGCGACGTAGATGCGCTCGATGCCGCAGCAGCACTGGCCCGAGTTGAACAGCGCCCCGTCCATCAGCTGCTCGGCCGCCGTCGCGGCGTCGGCATCGGCGCGCACATAGCCCGGGTCCTTGCCGCCCAGCTCCAGCCCCACGCCGATGAAGCTGCCGGCGGCGGCGCGCTCGATCTCGTGGCCGCCGCGCACCGAGCCGGTGAAGTTGACGAAGTCCACCGCCCGGCTCTCCAACAGCGCCTCGGTGATCTCGTGGTCGAGCGCGAGGTTGCAAAACAGCCCCTCGGGCAGTCCCGCCTCGTCGAAGGCGCGCTGCAGCCGCTCGCCGGCCAAGAGCGTCTGCGTGGCGTGCTTGAGGATCACGGCATTGCCCGCGATCAGCCCCGGCGCGATGGCGTTGATCGCCGTCAGGTAGGGATAGTTCCACGGCGCGATCACAAGGACCACGCCCAGCGGCTCGCGCTTGATGAGGCGGCGAAAGCGGGCGCTGTCCTCGATCACCATGGGCGCGAGCGCCTCCTCGGCGATGTCGGCCATGTAGTGGGCGCGCTCCTCGACGCCGCCGATCTCGCCGCCATAGCGCACCGGCCGGCCCATCATCCAGGCCAGCTCCGGCACCACCTCGTCGTTCATGGCGCGCAGCCGCGCCACCGCCTCGCGCACCAGCCGGGCGCGCTCGCCGATCGGCCGCGCCGCCCAGGCGCCCCGCGCCTTGCGTGCAGCAGTGAGCGCGGCTTCCACCTCGGCATGGCTGGCCACCGGGCGCTCGGCATAGACCTTGCCGTCGACCGGCGAGACTAGGGTTAGGCTCCGGCTCCGGGTTGGGCTCATGGCATCAGCTCCTCTCGAAGCCGCGCATCAGCTCCCAGTCGGTGATGCGGCGGTCGTACTCGAACTGCTCCCATTCCGCGGTATGAAGGTAGTGCTCGACCACGTCGGCGCCGAACGCCTCGCGCAGCATCTTCGAGCGCTTCAGCGTCTGGGCGGCATCGCGCAGGGTCTTGGGAATGTCCTTGAGCCGCGCCCCGTGATAGGCGTCGCCCGAGAACGGCCCGGCCAGCTCAAGCCCCTCCTCGATGCCGCTCAGCCCCGCCGCGATCAGCGCCGCGAAGGCCAGATAGGGGTTGAGGTCGGCGCCCCCCACCCGGCACTCCGAGCGGATCGCCTTGGTCGCCTCGCCGCACAGCCTGAAGCCCGCGGTACGGTTGTCGCGGCTCCACACCAGCTTGGTCGGCGCGAAGGTGCCCACCTGGAAGCGCTTGTAGGAATTGATGTAGGGCGCCAGGAAATAGGTGATGTCGGGGGCGTATTTCAGCTGCCCCGCCATGAAGCGGCGCATGGTGGTGGACATGCCGTATTCCGCGCCCTTGTCGAAGAACAGCGGCTTCCGGCCCGCCTTGTCCCACAGCGACATGTGTATGTGGCACGAGTTGCCGGCCAGCTCATAGTTCCACTTGGCCATGAAAGTGATCGCCTTTCCATAGGCATGGGCGATTTCCTTCATGCCATTTTTCATGATGACGTGGCGATCCGCCATGCTCAGCGCGTCCGCATAGCGGACGTTGAGCTCCTCCTGCCCCGGCCCCCACTCGCCCTTCGAGTTTTCCACCGGGATGCCCGCGCCTTCCAGGCCGTTGCGCATGGCGCGCATGACCTCCTCCTCCTTCGAGGTCTGGAAGATGTGGTAGTCCTCGATATAGCTGCCGGCGGTCCTGAGCCCCCTATAGTGCTTGTCCTCGATGGCGCGATAGTCCTCGTCGAACAGGAAGAACTCCAGCTCCGAGGCGCAATAGGCCATCATGCCCGCCTCGGCCATGCGCTCGACCTGCCGGCGCAGGATGGCGCGCGGGCTGTGCGCGATCGGCGCGTGGTGGTGGTGGTCCACCAGGTCCGAGAGCACCAGCGCGGTGCCGGGCAGCCAGGGCACCCGGCGCAGCGTGGCGAGGTCCGGCCTCAGCACGAAGTCGCCATAGCCCTTCGCCCAGTTGGCCACGCGATAGCCCGGCACCGGCTCCATGTCGATGTCGTTGGCCAAGAGGTAGTCGCAGGCATGCGTCTCCTCGTGGCCGCCCTCGACGAAGAACCGGGCGTGGAAGCGCTTGCCGACCAGCCGCCCGAACATGTCGGGAAAGCCCACCAGCACCGTGTCGATCTCGCCCGCGTCGACCGCCGCGCCCAGCTCCTTCAGCGTCATCATGCCGGTCATGCCAGCACCCCCCTAAGTGGTTGCCCCGTCTTGCGTCGTCTCGTCCTGCGTCGTCCCGTCCTGCGTCGTCCCGTCTTGCGTCGCCCCGTCTCGCCCGCGCGTCAAGCCGGCCGAGCCGGCCCGGCGCGCAGTCCTCGTCGTTTCCCCCGCGCCCCCGCCGGCTCCCCTGCCGGCGCGGACCGCGTTTCGCCTCGCCGATACGGCCAGGCGTGCCCCCCTGCACATGGCCGCATCGTGCTGGCGAAAGATCCCGCCCGCCCGCGCGGGCGCGGTCGCTGGTCTTGGCGGTGTTCTCCCGAAACGCGTCGGCCTTGTCCTCGACCGTCTATCATCTGACCGGCACCGATCCGTGCGGCCACCCCTATCTAGCACCGTGCGCAGCGTTTGCGGAAGACGGCCGTGGCCGGCGCCGCAAGCCGTTGCCCGGCCGCTGCCGCCTTCCCGCTTTCCCGATGCCGCAGACAGAGGTACACTGATACGCCGGGCCCGGGAGAGAGAGGGTATCCTGTGAGGCCCGCGGCATTTGGAAGCCGAACGGTATTGTCATCCCGCCGAGCGCCCCAGGCTCGTGGCGCCCGCCATTCTCGCAAGAGCGCTTCGGTGACGGTCACGGCTTCCGATGGAGGCTCGGATGTTCGGTCATCGTTCAGTCATTCACGGGCTTTTGTACGGGCTCCTGTTTTTTGGCCTGGCCGCCGCACCTGCGCTGGCCGGCGACCAGACGAGGACGGTTTTCGTCACGCATGCCAAGTATTCCGGCAACTTCGGCGGCATTGCCGCGGCGGACAGGATCTGCCAGGCGGAAGCCGACGCTGCGGCGCCCAAGGTCCCGCACGGCACCTATCTGGCCTGGCTTTCCGATGGCAAGGTCAGCCCCGATACGCGTTTCGCCAAGGCGAGCGTTCCCTATGTGCTGCCCGATGGAACGGTGATCGCCAAAGACTACGCGGACCTCACGGACGGCTCGCTGATGCACCAGATCGACATGGAGGCAACCGGGACCTCGGTGGGAACCCAGTATACCTGGACCGGAACCAGGGCGGACGGCACCTCGGTCGGTGACTGGCTGACCTGCAATGGCTGGAAGGCCGAGCCGCTGGGGGATTTCCACGGCACGGGCGGACGCACCGAGCGCACCGACAGTCTGTGGTCCAGCCGCATCGCGCGCGTCAGCTGCGGACGCCAGCACCGCTTCTGGTGCTTCCAGCAATAGCGAGCCGGGGACTGCGACCTGCGCGCGGGTCGGGACGGCGCGCAGCAATCCGAACCGGCCCGTCGCGGCAACAGCGCCCGATGATCGGAGCATGCCGGACACCCGACCGGCAACGTCGGGTCACCGTGGCACAATGGAGGGACGACACGATGCTTGAGACGCGCTTGACGGAACGTCTGGGACTGAGCCGCCCGATCATTTCGGCGCCCATGGCGGGGCAGAGCGGGGGCGATCTCGCCGCCGCGGTCTCGAATGCGGGAGGGCTCGGCACCTTCGGCGCCGTATCGCCGCTGGGCGCGCTCACGGTCAGCTATGTCGCCGACAACCTCGCGAAGGTTCGCGACGCGACCGACCGGCCGTTCGGCGTGGGGTTCCTCACGCCCTTCCTGGACGAGAACCGGGCGAATTTCGACTTCGTGCTCGACCAGGACGTGCCCGTCGTCCTGCTCTCGTTCGGCGATCCCCGCCCCTGGCTGCGGCTGATCAAGGCCGCGGGGCGCACCGCCCTGTGCCAGGTGCAGACCGTGGAGCAGGCGCGGATGGCCGTTGGCGAGGGCGCCGACGTGCTGGCGGTGCAGGGCGAACAGTCGGGTGGCCATTGCGGCGAGTTGAGCCTGCTGCCCTTCCTCGCCGAGGCGGCCGACGCGTTCCCGCAAACCCCGATCGTTGCTGCCGGCGGCATCGGCGACGGCCGCACGCTCGCCGCGGTTCTCGCCGCGGGTGCCGAGGGTGCCTGGATCGGCACTGCCTTCCGCGCGGTGCGCGAGTGCATGGAGACATCGCCGGAGGAGCGCACCGCGATCCTTCGCAGCGACGGGCGGGACACGGTGCGCACCTCGGTCTACGACATCATAGGCCGCCAGGCGCTGGGGGGCGGCACATGGCCCGAAGGCATCGCCCTTCGCGTCCAGAAGAACCCGACCGTTGAGCGCTGGACGGGCCGCGAGCAGGACCTCGCCGGACGCATTGCGGAGACGCCGGACGAGTACAGGCACGTCTGGGACGATCCCGCCTCGCCCGACTACGGCCACATCTTCGGCGAGGCGGCGAAGTTCGTCGCCGAGATCGAGACCGCCGGGGGCTTCATGGACCGGATCGTCGGCGAGGCCGAACGCCTGCTGTCGCGGTGGTCCGACAGCCCGGCGCCACCAGCCGCCTGAAGGACCGGGGACGACCCCGGGTCACAGGCCGGCTCAAGGCCCGAAGCGGACATATGGCAGACCGCCAGCCTGCGCGCCGCGCACCGGTCGGCCGACCGGTGCGGCATGCCGGCGCGACGGCTCCGAGGCGCTGCTGCGCCACTGGCGCTTCTCAACTCGGCTGCCCTGGCCCGCACGGCGCGCGACCGCGCCCCCTACCCCGGCCGGCGCGGCGCCACCGGCGCGGCCGCCGGCGCCTGGCGGCTGCGCGCGGTGCGGGTCCCCTTGCCGGCCGCCGCCGGCTCGGGTGCGATGTTCAGCCCGGCCAGAACCTGGCTTGCGATCTCGGGCCCGTCGGCGCCGGGGCTCATGTCGTTTGCCGCGCGCAGGGCCGCGATCTGCGAGGCCAGGAAGCCCAGCATCCGGTCGTCGCCCAGCGGCTTGGCGTTGAAGCAGCTCACCGTGACCAGCACCAGCCGGTTGTTGATCTCGGTGAAGGCGCGCCAGAAGCGCGGCGCGAAGATCGAGGCCGAGCCCTGGGCCCGCGTCTCCTCGACCAGCACATAGAGCGCCCCGTCGACCCGCTTGGCCGCGACCACCCGGCCCGTGCCGCCCTGCTCGCCCCGGCCCAGCAGCCGCCCGCCCGCCGGGGTGCCCAGGAGAGACTCGAACGCGGACATCGCCCCCGGCTTGCCCCCGAAGGCGGTCTCGCCCGAGACCGTGATGGTCAGGATCGCCGGGAAGGCGTTTGCGGTGGCATCGCCGCCGGGGTCCTCGGCCAGCGCCTTGACCTCGGTGCGCAGGCAGTCGGCCACCAGCGCGAAGGCCGAGCGCTTGGTCACCGACAGCGAGTCCTGGTCGAGGCAATAGCCCTTGGGCGGCACCACCGCGACCTTGCGCCCGTTCACTGCGAACACGGCGCGATGGTCGCCCTTCTCCAGCACGGCGAAGCCCACCTCGCCGTGGCGCCGCGCCAGCTCGGCGTTCTTGTTGCTGAAGCCGGGGCTGTCGCAGCCGGCGAGCGCCAGCACAGCCGCCAGGGCCGCCCACAATGCGATCGAACGCCGGCGCACCACCTGTCCCTCCCGCGCCCGCGTCAGATGTCGGCGTAGACGTGCCGCTCCCCGTCCTTGCCCGGGTGGGTGACCGCCCCGTCCTTGGTCGAGCCCACCAGCTGGGCGTATTTCCACAGTGCGCCCGAGCCGTACATGGTCTCGCGCGGGCCGGCCCAGGCGCGGCGCCGCTCGCGCAGCTCCTTGGCCGTCAGCTTGACCTTCAGCGCGCCCTTCTTCGCGTCCATCTGGATGATGTCGCCGTCGCGCAGCAGCGCGATCGGGCCCCCGACCGCGGCCTCGGGGCCGACATGGCCGACGCAGAAGCCCCGCGTCGCGCCCGAGAAGCGCCCGTCGGTGATCAGCGCCACCTTGCCGCCCATGCCCTGGCCCGAGATCGCGGCGGTGGTCGCCAGCATCTCGCGCATGCCCGGCCCGCCGCGCGGCCCCTCGTTGCGGATCACGATCACCTCGCCCGCCTGGTAGGCGCGCTTGCGGACCGCCTCGAAGGCGTCCTCCTCGGATTCGAACACCCGCGCGGGGCCCTCGAACTTCAGCTTCTTCATGCCGGCGACCTTCACGATCGCGCCCTCGGGCGCCAGGTTGCCCTTGAGCCCGACCACCCCGCCCCAGCTCGACAGCGGCTTGTCGACCGGGTGGATCACGCGGCCGTCGGCGCCGCGCTCGATCTCCTCGAGGTTCTCGGCCACGGTCTTGCCGGTCGCGGTGATGCAGTCGCCGTGCAACAGCCCCGCGCGCATCAGCTCCTTCATCACCGCCGGCACGCCGCCGGCCTCGTAGAGGTCCTTGGCGACGTATTTGCCGCCCGGCTTGAGGTCGACGAAATAGGGCGTGGTGCGGAAGATCTCGCACACGTCGATCAGGTCGAACTTGATCCCCGCCTCGTGCGCGATGGCCGGCAGGTGCAGCCCGCCATTGGTCGAGCCGCCGGTGCAGGCCACCACGCGCGCCGCGTTCTCCAGCGCCTCGCGGGTGACGATGTCGCGTGGGCGGATGCCGCGCGCGAGCAGGTTCATCACCGCCCGCCCGCTGGCCTCGGCATACTGGTCGCGGCTCTCGTAAGGAGCGGGCGCGCCCGAGGAGCTCGGCAGCGCCAGCCCGATCGCTTCGGACACGCAGGCCATGGTGTTGGCGGTGAACTGGCCGCCGCAGGCCCCCGCCGAGGGGCAGGCCACCGTCTCGAGCTTCTTCAGCGCGCAGTCCGACAGCGTCCCCGCCTGGTGCTGGCCGACCGCCTCGAACACGTCCTGAACGGTCACGTCGCGCCCCTCGTAGCGCCCGGGCAGGATCGAGCCGCCATAGAGAAAGACCGAGGGCACGTTGAGCCGCACCATCGCCATCATCATGCCCGGCAGGCTCTTGTCGCAGCCCGCCAGCCCGACCAGCGCGTCATAGGCGTGCCCGCGCATGGTCAGCTCCACCGTGTCGGCGATCGCCTCGCGGCTGACCAGCGACGAGCGCATGCCCTCGTGGCCCATGGCGATGCCGTCGGTCACGGTGATGGTGGTGAACTCGCGCGGCGTGCCGGCGGCCTCCTTGACCCCCAGCTTGGCCGCCTGTGCCTGCCGGCTCAGCGCGATGTTGCACGGCGCGGCCTCGTTCCAGCAGGTCGCCACCCCCACGAAGGGGCGGTGGATCTCCTCGTCGCTCAGCCCCATGGCATAGAAGTAGGACCGGTGCGGGGCGCGCTGCGGCCCCTCGGTCACGTGCCGGCTGGGCAGTTTCGACTTGTCGAAGCTCGGTGTCTTGGAGGTCTTGGCGTCCATGTCCCTCTGCGCCTCCCGCGGACAGTCCTGTGAGTCGGGCCAGAACCCTAACGATGGGGCGCGTGGTATTCCAGCGCTCATCGGCGCGCATTGCTCCCGCCCGGCAGGGAAATTTCGAAAGGGGAAGAAATTCCCGCGCCGCGGCACTACACTGTTGGGGGAACACCGCAGCCGTCGCCCACGCCCAAAGGACACAGCCAGGGCCACGCGGCGGCGCGGGCAGCCACGCCAAGGAGGCCGGCCATGGGAAAGCACCCGATCGACCACGACCGCAACGGCGACTCGAAGGCAGCCAGGGAATACGCCCGCGTCGAGCGCGAGCAGGCAGAGCCGATGTCCGACCCAAAGGTCAAGTCCATGACCCGCAGCGCGCATAGCGACGAGGACAAGTCGCTGCTCACGCGGCTGAGAAAGTTCTTGAGCATAGACCGGCAAGGGGCTGAATGACAAAGGCTTGCGGCGATGAGCAACTCTGACGTAATGTGACCTTCATGCCCGTCCCGGCCGGGGCGGGGTTCAACCCAGCGTGCGTTGTGGAGGTCGCGCCCCCCGTGTCCACGCCCCTCGAGTCCTATGTCGCCCCGGCGGGGGCGCGCCGCGGCTTCTGGCGGCCGGTTCTCGGCCTGCTGCTGATCCTCGCCATCTGGTTTGTGTGGACCGTGGCCGTGATGTTCGGCTACGCCGGCTACCTGATGCTCACGGGCGAGCCGCTGCGCGCGGCCATGCAGA
Source organism: Thermohalobaculum sp. (assembly GCF_058622915.1). Lineage (NCBI taxonomy): Bacteria > Pseudomonadati > Pseudomonadota > Alphaproteobacteria > Rhodobacterales > Paracoccaceae > Thermohalobaculum > Thermohalobaculum sp. The sequence continues at coordinate 24,060 of NZ_JBZSYN010000062.1, forward strand.
CGCTGGGCAGGCTGGTGCACAATGGCGGGGCGGACTCGGTGCTGTTCCAGCTCGCCACCTTCGTCGGCATCTGGCCGGGCGCCTGGCTGGCGGTGCGCCTCTTGCACGCCCAGCCCTTCCGCACCCTGTTCTCGCCCGAGTCGCGCATCCGCTGGCGCGACTTCTTCGGCGGCATCCTGCTCGCGGCGGTGTTCTCGTTTGCCTCGCTGGTGTTCGCGCTCACCGTCGTCGGCCTGCCCGAGCGCACCGACCTCACGCCCGGCGCCTGGGTCGCGACCTTCGTGCCGCTCGCCGTGCTGGTGTTCCTGCAGGCCTCGGGTGAGGAGATGATCTTCCGCGGCTACCTGTTGCAGCAGTTCGGGGTGCGCTTCCGCTCGCCGCTGATGTGGGCCGTGGTGCCGGCGCTGCTGTTCGGCTTCGCGCACTACTCGGGCGGCGTGGCGATGCACATAAGCTGGCACTACGTGGCGGTGACGGCGCTGTTCGGGCTGGCCTCGGCGGCGCTGGTGTGGCGCACCGGCAGCCTCGCCGCCTCGATGGGCCTGCACACCGGCATGAACCTGATCGCCATCTCCGGCATCGGCGTGAAGGGCGTGCTGCAGGGCGCCCAGCTCTATCTCTACGACCCCTCGCAGGCCGGCATCCTGTTCACCGCCGACGGCGTCACCACGGCGCTGATCCTGCTCTTGGTGCTCTCGCCGCTGTGCCCGTTCGGCCCGCGCCCGGCGCCGCTCGGCGAGCCGGGCTGAGACCCCGGCGGCGGGCCGCGTTAACTCCTCCAGGCGGAGTGGAGGAGTTAACGCGCCGGAAACCACGTTCGGGGCGCAAAGCGCGTCGCGCGCGACTTTCGTCGGATTAACGGATTTCAAATCCGGCGGAATGAAGCGCAATGTCGGCCCGGCGCCGCGGGGCATTTGCCGACTTTTTGTCGCCCCGTTTCAGGCCAGTTCGGCCAACCGCGCGCGTGCCGCCGCCAGCTTCTCGCGCTCGGCCTCGGCCCCGGCAAGGCGCTCGCGCTGCTCCTCGACCACCGCCTCAGGCGCGTTCGCCAGGAACTTCTCGTTGCCCAGCTTGGCGCTCAGGCTGCCGATCTCCTTCTCCAGCTTGGCCAGCGCCCGGTCGAGCCGCGCCTGCTCGGCCGCCACGTCGATCACCCCGGCCAGCGCCAGGTTCAGCGCGCAGTCCTCCAGCGCCACCGTGACCACGCCCTTGGGCGCCTCGTCGGCCACCTCGATGCCCGACAGCCGCGCCAGCCGCACGATCAGCGCCTCGTGGCGCATCAGCCGGCCGCGCACCGCCTCGCCGGCGCCGCTGACCACCAATCCGATCTCGGCCCCGCCCGGCACGTTCATCTCGGCGCGCACCGAGCGGATGCTGGCGATCACCCTGATGATCCAGCCAATTTCGGCGTCGGCCTCCTGGTCGGCCAGCTCCGCGGGCAGCTCCGGCCAGTCGGCGTGCACCAGCATGGTGTCGCGCTCGGCGATCTGGCCCCACAGCGCCTCGGTGACGAACGGCATGAACGGGTGCATGAGCTTGAGGCACATATCCAGCGCCCAGGCCGCGGTCGCGCGCGTCTCCTCGCGCGCCGCCGCGTCCTCGCCCATGAGCAGGGGCTTCGAGAACTCCACATACCAGTCGCAGAACACGCCCCAGACATGGGCATACAGCCCGTTGGCCGCGTCGTTGAAGCGGTATCCCTGCAGCGCCGCATGGGTCTGCGCCGCCACTCGCGCGGTCTCGCCGACGATCCAGCGGTTGAGCGTCTGGCTGACGCCGGCGGGGTCAAAGCCCTCGACCGGCTTGCACTCGTTCAGCTCGGCGAACCGCGCCGCGTTCCACAGCTTGGTGGAGAAGTTGCGATAGCCCTCGACCCGGTTCACCGACAGCTTGATGTCGCGGCCCATCGCGGCCATCGAGGCGAGCGTGAACCGCAGCGCGTCCGCGCCGTATTCGTCAATGATCTCAAGCGGGTCGATGACATTGCCGAGAGACTTCGACATCTTCTTGCCATGCGCGTCGCGCACCAGCGCATGCACATAGACATCGTGGAACGGGATCTGCGGGCGGCCCTTGGCGTCGGCCATGAAATGCAGCCCGAACATCATCATGCGGGCGACCCAGAAGAAGATGATGTCGAAGCCGGTGACCAGCACCGAGGTCGGGTAATAGCGCGCGAGCTCGGGCGTCTCGTCCGGCCAGCCCAGCGTCGAGAACGGCCACAGCGCCGAGGAGAACCAGGTGTCGAGCACGTCGGGGTCGCGGGTAAGCTGAATCCTCGCAAACTTTCGCCCATCAACTACCTGATAGACTTGAACCTCAAACCGAGGGTCGACGAATTCATCTATTTGGCGATACTCTCTTGGGATCGGCGCAACTAAGCGCTGATCGCGAATGGTAACTTCCACATCTCCATCAAATTTTTCTCTATAATACTTTCTCGCGATTTCAATAACTTCATCTTTTGTCTCAGCGCAAAAAGACTGGACTGCGCCCCAGGGCTGCATTCCAGCATCGAACTTTGGCCCATACCACACCGGGATCTGGTGCCCCCACCACAGCTGGCGCGAGATGCACCAGGGCTCGATGTTCTCCATCCAGTGGAAATAGGTGTTCTCCCAGGTCTTCGGCACGAAGCGCGTGCGGCCCGCGCGCACCGCCTCGATGGCGGGCCCCGCCAGCGTCGCCGCGTCGACGAACCACTGGTCGGTCAGCCAGGGCTCGATCGCCACCTTCGAGCGGTCGCCGTGCGGCACCACGTGCATTTCCTCGTCGATGCCGTCGAGCCAGCCCTGCTCCTCGGCCAGCTTCACGATCCGCCGGCGCGCCTCGTAGCGGTCCTTGCCGTGCAGGATCATCGCCTCCGGCGACGGCTCGCAGCCGTCGAGGAAGTCGGCGTTCCCTTCCAGCAGCATGTGAGCTTTCGCATCCATCACGTTGATCTGACGCAGATCATGCCGCTTGCCGACCTGGAAGTCGTTGAAGTCGTGCGCCGGCGTGATCTTGACCGCGCCGGTGCCCTTGGCCGGGTCGGCGTGCTCGTCGGCGACGATTGCCAGGCGCCGCCCGACCATGGGCAGGATCACGTCACGACCCACCAGCCCGGCATAGCGCGCATCCTCGGGGTGCACCGCCACCGCGGTGTCGCCCAGATAGGTCTCGGGCCGCGTGGTGGCGACCACCAGGTAGTCGCGCTCCTCCCACTCGACCGCCTTGCCCTCCTCGTCATGCGCCACCGGGTGGCGATAGCTCACGCCGTCGGCCAGCTTGTAGCGAAAGCGCCACAGCTTGCCCTTCTCCTCGACCTGCTCGACCTCGAGGTCCGAGATCGCGGTCTCGAAATGCGGGTCCCAGTTCACCAGCCGCTTGTCGCGGTAGATCAGCCCCTCCTCGTAGAGCCGCACGAACACCTTGAGCACCGCCCGGCTCAGCCCCTCGTCCATGGTGAAGCGGTCGCGCGACCAGTCGCACGACGCCCCCAACCGCTTGAGCTGGTTGAGGATCTTCCCGCCCGAGTCGTGCTTCCACGCCCACACCTTGTCGACGAAGGCGGCGCGCCCCATCTCGCGCCGGCTGGCATTGCCCGCCTCGGCGAGCTGGCGCTCGACCACCATCTGCGTGGCGATGCCGGCATGGTCGGTGCCGGGCTGCCACAGCACGTCGGCGCCCTGCATCCGCTTCCAGCGCACCAGGATGTCCTGCAGCGTGTTGTTGAGCGCGTGGCCCATGTGCAGCGAGCCGGTGACGTTGGGCGGCGGGATCACGATGGCGAAGGGCTCGGCGCCCGGCCGCGCATTGGCGCCGGCGCCAAAGCAGCCCTCCTCCTCCCAGCGGGCGTAGATTTCCCCCTCGGCCGAGGCCGCGTCGAAGGTCTTGTCCATGCTCAGGCTCGCTCGTCGCTGCGGGCGGTCTCATACCCCGCGGCGCGCACGAGGAAAAGGGGCACGCGGCTCAGTGCCGGCGCAGCATGGCGTGCGTCACTTCCTCGCGGATCATCCGGCGGATATTGGCCGACAGCCGCTCGCCCAGATCGCCCGACAACTCGTCGCGGATCATCTGGCGCACGATCTCCCGCACCTCCCCCTCCCCCAGCCCCGCGCCCGGCGCGTCCTCGGGGGCCGCACCGGCCGCCGGCTCCTCGCCGGTGTCGACCGGCGATTCGGCCTCGTCGGTGGCGCCGTCCGGGCCGTCGTCAGTCGCGGCAGGCGCCGCCTCTTCGGCAGGCTCCACGGTGTCCGGCTTGTGCGCTTTCGCATCCTCGGCCTCGGCCGCATCGGGCCCGGCCGCCGCGGTCTCGTGGGCGGGTGGCGCCTCCGCAGCGGGCCGGTCCTCTTCGGGCGCGGCCACGGCAAGCTCCTCAACTTCCATCTCGCTGGTTCCGGGTTCCGCTGCTGCAGGTGCCTCCTCGGGCTCAGCCTCCCCGGCCTCGGCTTCCTTGGGGTCTGCCTCCGCCGCTTCAGCCTGTTGCGGTTCAACCTCGTCGGACGCGTCGTCGGAGACCGGGACCGGCGCGTCTCGGTCCTCGGCAGCCTCCTCCACTGTTTCCGCCTCTCCCGCCGGTTCGGTGTCCCCAGCGTCGTCAGCGTCGCCCGGCTCCTCCAGCCGCCCGCGCAGCGCCGCGACTAGGGCCGCGCCCTCGTCGATGGCCTCGTCGACGGCCTCGCCCTGGCCTTCGGCTTCCTCGTCGTCGTCGCCACCTTCGGCGGGCGCCGGATCGGGGTAGTCGCCGGGCCGCGGGAACAGGGGCACGGCGCTGGGCGCCGCCTCTTCGTCCGCTGTGCTGCCCTCGGCCGCCGCCGCATCCTGCGCGTCCGGACCGGCCTCGGTGGCCATGTCCTCGCCCCCGGTCAGGTCCTGCCCTTCGGGTGCAAGCGCCTCCGCGTCCTCTGCCTCACGCGGCCCGGCCGTGCGCCACAGCTCACTGGTGCGCCAGGGGAAATCCGATTCGGTTTCCTCGCCTTCGGCGGCCGGTGCGGCGCCGAAGCTCGCGGTCCACGCATCCTCCGAGGTGGTCAGCCGGTCCCCAGGCTCGTCGTCGCCGAGGTTGTCGCGCACGCCACGCAGCCTCGCCAGGATCGCCTCTTCTTCCGGATCGGTCTCGGAGCCGGCCGCGGCCTCCTCGCCGGGGCCCGTGGGAGCGGTCAGCGTCAACTCGTCCTCTTCGTCATCGGCGCGGGCACCTGGTTGGGCCGCAACCGCCTCCATGGCGGGGCCCAGCACCAGCTCGTCCTCGCTGTCCTCGCTCGTCTCCAGGTCGGGCGCGGCAGTCGGGTCCGCCGGTTCCTCGCCGATGGCAGCCCCGGTTTCGACCTGCCGTTGCGCCGCCTGCTCAGCCGGTGCCTCCGCGGCTTCCTCGCCATGGCTCCAGCGCCCGAACAACCGGGCGATTGCGGAAACCACTCCGCCCCCGCCGGAATCGGCCCTGCCTGTCATGCTGGCACATCTCCTGTCGTGATCACCCGTCAGCCCTCACGGGTGCAGCGTGAACTTCCAGACCGTGTCGTCGGTCTTGTCGTAACCGAAATTGCGATTACGCACCGACTTGTAATAGCCGGCGGCCGATGCGGTTTGGCCCACGTCGAGGCCCAGATGCTTGACCGTGAGCTTGCCGATCGCCGCCAGCAGCGTGTAGGAGGCGACGTATTCGTTGCGCTGCGCCTGGATCAGGCTCGCCTTGGCGTTGAGCACGTCCTGCTCGGCGTTCAGCACGTCGATGGTCGTGCGCGCCCCCACCTTCGCTTCCTCGGTCACGCCCTGAAAGGCCAGCTGGGCCGCCTTCACCTCGAGGATCCCGGCCTTGATCGAGGCACGCGCCACCTGCAGGTCGGCCCAGGCGACGCCCACGCGCTGCACCGCCGCGCGCATCTGCGAGGTGATCTGCGAGGAGGCCTGCTCGGCCGAGGCCTGCGCCTCGCGCACCCGCGAATAGTTGCCCCCGCCGGACCAGATCGGGACAGTCAGGAAAATCCCGACCGCCGCGTCCTGGAGCTGCCGCGCGCCGCTGCTCATATCGGCGTTGGCGGACTGGACCGTGCCCTGCAGCGACAGCTGCGGCAGGAGCGCGCCCATGGCCGCACGCACGTCGCTGCCCGTGGCCTTGCGCTCGAGCTGCGCCGCGGCGATGTCGGGGTTCTCCTGCAAGGCTATGGCGACGGCGTCGCTCTGCTTGGCGGGCAGGTCGGGCAGCGGCGGTGGTGGCGCCAGGTTGCCGGGCGCTGTGCCGACCACCTGGCGGTATTGCTCACGCGAGGCATCGAGCGAGCCGCGCGCCGCCGCCAGGCCGCTGCGCGCCGCAGACAGTCGCGCGCGGGCCTGCTCGACATCGGTGCGCGTCACCTCACCCACCTGGAAGCGCTCCTGCGCCGCGCGCAGCTGCTCGTTGAGCACCCGCACGTTGTTTTCCGAGACCGAGACCAGCTGCTCGTCGCGGCGCACGTTCATGTAGGCGGTCACGGCGTCTAGCAGGACCTTCTGCTCGGTCGAGGTCACGACCGCATCCTGCTCCGAGATCCGCGTCTCGGCGGCCTTGACCGAGTTTTCCACCTGCCCGCCCGTGTAGAGCGGCTGGATCGCGGTCAGAGACACGCTGTTGGGGAAGATGAGGTCATAGCGACCGACACCTTGCACCAGCTCCTGCTGGCGACTGAGCTCCTGGTAGCGCGCGGTGATGGAGGCGTCGCCGCTGAGCTGCAGCCGCCCCTGGGCCCGCGCCTGCACCGCGCGCTCGGCCTGGATCTTCACGTTCGCCCGCGCTGCCGCGAGGTCGGGGCTGTTCTTGTAGGCGGTCACCAGCGTATCGGACAGCGACTCGGCCCGGACCCCGCCGGCCACGCAAACAACACCCACCACCAGCGCGGCCGCGCGCGCGCCACGGCCAAGGTCCACAAGCAGCTTCATGCCCCGGTTCCCCTCCTCGGGAAGGCGATCCTTCCGGATCGAGCCTAACGCAAATTGCCCTAGAATGCGAACTCCGCCGGTTTCTCGAAACCCTTGAGCACCGGCGCATCGGCCTCGAACACGAAACGCCGCGAGACACCGTTTCCGGCGCGCGTCAGCACGCAGCACTTCCCCAGCCCGCCCTCGCGAAACAGGGCCACCAGGCGCCCGCCCTGCTTGAGCTGGCCGACCAGCGCGTCGGGCAGCGTCTCCACCGCCCCGTTGACGAAGATCACGTCGTAGGGGCCGTGATCGGGGTCGCCTGCCGCCGGGTCGCCCTGCGTCACCACCGCGTTGTCGACCTCGAGCTCCACCAGCAGGCCCTGGGCCTGCTTGGCCAGCTCGCCGTCGGGCTCGACCGCCACCACGGCTTCCGCCATCCGCGCGATCACCGCCGCCGAGTAGCCGGTCCCCGGCGCCAGGTCGAGCACCAGGTCTTGCGGTTCGATCGCCGCGGCCTCCAGCATCTTGGCCAAGGTCCGCGGCAGCAGCATGACGCGCCCGGGCGCGAGCGCGATATCGGTCTCGGCATAGGCGATGTCGCGGCGCGCCCGCGGGACGAACCGCTCGCGCGGGGCCCAGAGCATGGCGTCGATGAGCGCGTAGCTGGTCACGTCGGCGGGCCGCACCTGGTTGTCGACCATCGTCCGGCGCGCGGCGGCGAAGTCTGTCATGCGCGTGCTCCGCTTGTGCTTGTGCTTGCGATTGCCCGGGTTGATTGCCACATCGCTCGCAGCCGCGCAAGAAAGCAGCGCGGTGGGTATCGGCAGCGGATGCCGCCCTTGCTTTCCGCCGGGGGCCGATCTATGGCTCTCGGCGTTTGCCGGCCCGGGGCATGGCGACGTGGCGGAGTGGTTACGCAGCGGACTGCAAATCCGTGTACGCCGGTTCGATTCCGGCCGTCGCCTCCACCCGGCCGGGCCCTTCTCGCGCCAAATCGCCGACAAATCCGGCCGGAATGTCGGGCAAGCGACACAAAATGTCGCGTAGATGTCCTGACGCGCCAATCAATTCCCCTTGATACTCCCCCTAGCGCAGCTTTTCACCCTTGGCCGCGCCGCCGCACCGTGTTTAGTTGAGCGCGGACAACGAAAAGAACCGGGTTGGGAGGACCTCATGACCAAAATGATGATGACGGACCGGCCGCTGCACCCGATGGCCGAGCCGGCCGCCGAGAGCTTCAAGGCAGGAAGGATCAGCCGCCGCGAATACATGGCCACGATGGCCGCGCTCGGCGTGACCACGGCCGGCGCCTATTTGCTCGGTGGCATCGCGCCGACGCCGGCGGTCGCTGCCGAGCAGCCGAAGAAGGGCGGCAAGATGCGCATTTCCATGAACGTCAAGCCGTTCAAGGATCCGCGCACTTTCGACTGGTCCGAGATGGCCAACGTCGCGCGGCAGTGCAACGAGTACCTGGTGCGCTGGAAGCGCGACTTCAGCTTCGAGGGCCGGCTGCTGGACGGCTGGGAGCTGAGCGACGACGCCAAGACCTACACGCTGAAAATCCGCAAGGGCGTGAAGTGGTCCAATGGCGACGCGTTCAACGCCGACGACGTGATCTTCAACATCACCCGCTGGTGCGATGCCACCGTCGAGGGCAACTCGGTTGCGGCCCGTATGGGCAGTTTGGTCGACAAGAAGACCAAGAAGCTGCGCAAGGGTGGCGTGGAGAAGGTCGACGACCACACGGTCCGGCTGCATCTCGTCGAACCCGACATCACCCTGATCGCGGGCGTGTCCGACTATCCGGCGCTGATCATGCATCGCAGCTATGACGGCAGCAACGACCCGATGAAGGCCTTGGCCATCACCACGGGCCCTTGCGAGCTGGTGCGCTGGAATGTCGGCGATGGCGCCGAGGTGCGGCGCAAGAAGACGCCCTGGTGGGGCGGCGAATTCTGGCTCGACAGCGTCCAATGGATCGACCAGGGAACCGATCCGGTCCCGATGATCTCGGCATTCGAGGCCGGGGAGGTCGACGGCGACTACCAGACCACGGCCGACTCCCTGCCGCAGATGGAATCGATCGGCATGATCAACTCGAAGATCGCCACCGCGTCGACCATCGTCATCCGCTTCAACGTCAAGAACAAGCCCTATGACGACCAGCGGGTCCGTCGGGCGGCGCAGCTCGCCGTGGACAACAACGTCATCCTGCAACTCGGCTACGACGGCAACGGGGCAGTCGCGGCCGACCACCATGTCGGCCCGATGCATCCCGAATATGCCGATATCGGGCCGGCCGTGCGCGACGTGAAAAAGGCCATGGCGCTGTTGAAGGACGCGGGCCAGACCAACCACGTGTACGACATCATCTCGATCGACGACGACTGGCGGCGCAACACCACGGATGCCGTGGCCGCGCAGATGCGCGACGCCGGCATGAAGGTGAAGCGTACCGTGATTCCGGGCTCGACCTTCTGGAACGACTGGACCAAGTACCCGTTCTCCTCCACCAACTGGAATGCCCGGCCGCTGGGCGTGCAGGTCTATGCGCTCGCCTACATGACCGGGGCGGCCTGGAACGAGACGGCATGGTCGAACGCGGACTTCGACAAGGGGATGCAGAAGGCCCTGGCGACGCCGAACCCCGACAACCGGCGCAAGATCATGGCCAACCTGGAGAAAATTCTCCGCGAGTCCGGCATCATCATCCAGCCCTACTGGCGCAATATCTATCGCTCGTATCGCAAAGGCGTGCACGGCTACGAGGCACACCAGGCGTTCGAGCAGCATCTCGATCTGGTCTGGCTGACGAAAAGCTGACCTGCGAGGCCGGGCGGAGCAAGGTCCGCCCGGCCCCCGACCGGCCGCGGCGTAGTCCGCGCAAGACTTGAAAAGAGCATCGCCGGCGCGGGCATCACAGGGGGAATCACATGTTGATGTTCATTCTGCGCCGGGTTGGGACGATGCTCTTGACCATGGTGGCGCTGACGCTGCTGGTCTTCTACCTCGTCAATCTGCCGGGCAACCTCGAGAAGCTTGCGAAAACCGAGGGCAACATGCGGATGACCGACGCCGAGGTCGCCGGGTGGCTGCATAACCACGGCTTCGATCGCCCGTTCTTCCTGCGCTACGGCGAATGGATCGCCGGCACGGTCCAGGGCGACATGGGCTACTCGCGCGTCTTCCGCAAGCCGGTCAGCCAGGTGATCGGCGAGCGGCTGGGCTATACCGGCATCCTGATGTTCTGGGTGATGCTGGTGATGGTGCCCTCGGCGCTCATTCTGGGCATACTTGCGGGCATGCGCGAGGGCTCAAAGCTGGACCGAACACTCTCGGTGGCGGCGATCACCTCGACCTCCGCCCCCGAGTACGTCACCGGCATCCTGTTCACTGTCATCTTCGCCAGTTGGCTCAAATGGTTCAGCGGCATCGCGCGCGCCGGAGATGTGACGTTTCATAACTTCACCCTGCCCGTCATCACCATGGCGCTCTACGGCATGGGCTATATCGCGCGGCTGACCCGGGCCTCGATGGTCGAGGTGATGACCTCGCAATATATCCGGACCGCCCGGCTCAAGGGGCTCAAGTTCCGCACCGTGGTCATAAAGCACGCGCTCAGGAACGCGCTGATCACGCCCTTCACGGTGATCATGCTGCAGTTCCCGTGGCTGCTGACCGGCGTGGTGATCGTGGAGGCGATGTTCAACTACAAGGGCTTCGGCTTCGCCCTGATCTCGGCGGCGGGCAACAACGACATCGACCTACTGCTCGCCATCTCGTGGGTCGCGGTGGTCGTGGTGCTGGCAACCCAGCTCATCTCGGACATCGGTTATGCCTATCTGAACCCACGCATCCGGGTGCGTTAAGGCAGGGGGACGACATGCCTCATTATATCGGCCCCGGCCAGATCATTCTCGACACGATCATACGCTTCTGGCCCACCTGGCTGGCCATCGCCGTGACACTCACCGGGGGCTGGTTCATGCGCGAGCGGCTGGGCACCTTCGGCCGGCTCTACGACTCGCGCATCGGCATGGCCGGGCTGATCATCGTGCTGTTCTGGATCTTCACGGCCATCTTCGCGCGCGAGATCGCGGTGATCGGCCCGCTGGACCAGTCCTTTGCTCCCGGGATCAAGCGCGGGCTGCCGGGCGTCGTCGACGCCAAGGCGGGCATCGTCTTCCTGTGGGGAGGCGACAACCTGGCGCGCGACATATTCAGCCGCATCGTCTACGGCAGCCGAATCGTGCTGGTGATCGCCCCGGCGGCCACGCTGATCGCCTACATGGTCGGCTGCACGCTGGGGCTGCCCGCCGGCTACTATCGCGGCTGGACGGACACGATCACCTCGTTCCTGGCCAACATGATCCTAGCCTTCCCGGTGATCCTGCTGTTCTATCTGCTGGTCACGCCCGAGGTGCGCAATCCGCGGCCGCTCGACCTCGGGATCGTCACCATTCCGTGGTCGATCCCGATCTTCATGGCGGGAGTCTTCTTCATTTTCCCTATCATCTTCCTCTGCACGGCCTTCTTCACGAAATACGAAAGCAACCGTATCAAGACGGCCATCTACCTGCTGGTGACCCTCTTGATCGGCGCCTGGGCCTATACGGGGCTGGTTTTCAATAGCGACCCCTTCGGCGTGCTGTCGCTCGACTCGAACCAGCTGAACATCTTCGCCGCAGTGGTCTTCGCCTCCAGCCCCGGCGTGTTCCGCATCGTGCGGGGCCTGACCATGGACATCAAGACGCGCGACTACGTGGCCGCCGCCCAGACGCGGGGCGAGCGGCCGTGGTACATCATGCTGTGGGAAATCCTGCCGAACGCGCGCGGGCCGCTGATCGTCGATTTCTGCCTGCGTGTCGGCTACACCACGATCCTGCTCGGGACGCTGGGATTCTTCGGCCTCGGGCTTGCGCCCGAAAGCCCCGACTGGGGCTCGATGATCAACCACGGGCGCCCCTTCGTGCGCCTGTTCGACACCGCGCATATCGCGCTGATCCCGGCCCTGGCGCTGATGAGCCTTGTGCTTGGGCTGAACCTGCTCGCCGACGGGCTCCGTGAGGAATCCCTGAAGGACTGAGCGCTGGGAGGACGAGATGACCGAACCGATCCTGGACATCGAGGACCTCAACGTCTCGTTCTACACGCGCAAGGGCGAGATCCCGGCGGTGATGGACTTCTCGATGACCGTGCTGCCCGGCGAGACCATGGGCCTCGTCGGCGAATCCGGCTGCGGCAAGTCCACCGTATCGCTGGCCATCATGCGCTATCTCGGTCAAAACGGGCGCATCAAGTCGGGCGCGATCAAGTTCCTTGGCCGCGACATGGCCACTATGTCCGAGGAGGAGCTGCGCGGCCTGCGCGGCTCGAAGATCTCCATGGTCTACCAGGAGCCGATGGCCTCGCTGAATCCGGCGATGAAGGTGGGCAAGCAGCTCACCGAGGTGCTGACCATCCACGAGGGCATCGCCGAGAGCGAGGCCATGAAGCGCGCCGCCGAGATGGTCTCGGCCGTGCGCCTGCCCGACCCCGACCGCATCCTCGGCGCCTACCCGCACCAGCTCTCGGGCGGCCAGCAGCAGCGCATCGTGATCGCCATGGCGCTCCTGTCCAAGCCGCAGCTGCTGCTGCTCGACGAGCCGACCACGGCGCTCGACGTCACCGTCGAGGCCGGCATCGTCGATCTCATCAAGGAGCTGGCCAAGGAGTTCGGCACCTCGATGCTGTTTGTCAGCCACAACCTGGGGCTGATCCTCGAGACCTGCGACCGGATCACCGTGATGTATTCGGGCGAGGCGGTTGAGGAAGGCGACATCGACACCGTGTTCAACCGCATGCGCCACCCCTATACGCAGGGCCTGCTGCGCTCGATCCCGATCCCGGGCGCCAACAAGTACGCGCGCCCGCTGGTGGCGATCCCGGGCCAGTTGCCGCTGCCGCACGAGCGCCCGGTGGGCTGCAACTTCGGCCCCCGCTGCCCGCATTTCCGCGACAAGTGCGATGCGGGAGCGATCCGGATGTTCGATCTGGGCCAGCGCCACCGCAGCCGCTGCTGCCGCATCAGCGAGATCGACTGGGGCGCGGACGTCGAGGGCATCGAGGCCGAGGAGCCGATCGAGTCCGGCGACGTCGTGCTCACCGTCGATCATCTGAAGAAATACTACGCCGTCTCCGGCGGCATGTTCGGCGGCGGCGACAAGCGCCTCGTCAAGGCCAACGAGGAGCTGACCTTTGACGCCCGCGAGGCCGAGACGGTGGCCATCGTTGGCGAGTCCGGCTGCGGCAAGTCGACCTTCGCCAAGGTGCTGATGGGGCTCGAAACAGCGACCGAGGGTGGCATCTCGCTCGGCAACCTCGACATCGGCCATCTGCCGGTGGACAGGCGCGGCCCGCGCATCGTCAGCCAGGTTCAGATGGTGTTCCAGAATCCGTTCGACACGCTGAACCCGTCGATGACGATCGGCGACCAGATCATCCGCGTCCTCGATATCTTCGACATCGGCAAGAACACCGCCGAGCGGCGCGCGCGCATGCTCGAACTTCTGGACCTGGTGAAGTTGCCGCGCGAGTTCGCCGACCGCATGCCGCGCCAGCTTTCGGGCGGGCAGAAGCAGCGCATCGGCGTGGCCCGCGCCTTCGCCGGGCACCCGAAGGTGGTGGTGGCCGACGAGCCGACCTCGGCGCTCGACGTCTCGGTGCAGGCGGCGGTCACCAAGCTCCTGACCGACATCCAGCGCGAGAGCCGCACCACGATGCTCTACATCAGCCACGACCTCAGCGTGGTGCGCTATCTCGCCGACCGGATCGTGGTGATGTACCTGGGCGAGATCATGGAGCAGGGGCCGACCGAGCAGATCTTCTCGCCGCCCTACCACCCCTATACCGAGGCGCTGCTCTCGGCGGTGCCGATCGCCGATACCCATGTCAAGAAGCGCCATGTGGTGCTGGAGGGCGAGATTCCCTCGCCGCTCAAGCGGCCAAGGGGCTGCCCGTTCCAGACCCGCTGCTCGTACTACATGCAGGGGACCTGCGAGCAGCCGTTGCCGCAAAAGGACATGGGCGGCGGGCATATCATCGCCTGCCACCTGCCCGAGGACCGGCTGCGGGCGATGAAGCCGGTGATCGAGGTTGAGCCCAGCTCCGCCGCCGAGTAGAAGGGCCCGTCGGTCCCCTCAAGCCAAGGCGCGGCGCATGGCCAAGTCGGTCTTCCTGCTGAACGGCCCGAACCTCAACCTGCTCGGGACCCGCGAGCCCGAGATCTACGGCCGCGAGACGCTGTCCGATCTCGAGGCGCGGGCCGGCAAGCGCGCCGAGGCGCACGGGCTGGCGCTGGTGTTCCGCCAGTCCAACCACGAGGGGGAGCTGGTCGGCTGGATTCAGGAAGCGCGGACCGAGGCAGCGGCGCTGATCCTGAACGCGGGGGCCTACACCCACACCTCGGTCGCCATCCTCGACGCGCTGAAGACGCTGGAGATTCCGGTGATCGAGTTGCACCTGTCGAACCCGGCGCGCCGCGAGGGGTTTCGGCACCGCTCCTACGTGGCGCTGGGCGCGACGGCGGTGATCGCGGGGCTGGGCCCGGCGGGCTACGAGCTGGCGGTGGACGCGGCGGCCGGCATGATCGGCTGAGCGGTCCGGACCCGCATCTCCCCCTACCCCGACCGGGTGAAACCATGTCCGTGAGCGGGTGTGCACATTGCACACGGCCCTAAGTGCTTGATATCAATTAACTCGTCTAGCGAACCGGTTTTATGGTTAGCAAGGGGTGAACGAGTGTCCCCCGACCCGGACGCGATCCGAGAGCCATCGAGCCAGGGGACGTGCCCCGGGGCATGGGATCCGGGGGCACGAAGTCTGGGGGCACGAGGTCCGGGAGTCGGCTATTTCCCGTACTTCTCCCAGTAGGCTGCGAACAGCGCCTGCTCGCTCGGCTTGTCCTCGGGAATCGTTGTCACGAGGTGGGTGATGTTGATGAAGTGCCGCCAGTTGAGGTTCTCGGAGATCGAGTTCCCCGCCCAGGTGCCGCAGCCCATCGACAGCGTGAAGGGGAGCGCGTTGTCGAAGCTGCCGCCATTGCCGAAGGTATGTGCCTGATTGACCAGCACGCGCACCACGTCGAGCGTCTCGGCCAGCTCGCGAGCGCGCTCGGGCCGCGCGGTGTGGATGCCGCAGGAATGGCCCATGCCCTCGTGCGCCAGAATGTCGTGGACCAGTTGCCTCGCATGGGCGAAGTCGCGGGCGCGATAGACGGTCAGCACCAGCGAGAGCTTCTCGCCCGAGAGCGGATAGTCGTCGCCGACGCCCTCCTCCTCGACCATGACGAAGCGTGCCGCCGCGGCCTCGGGGCCGAGGCCGAATGCATCCGCGAGCACCGGCATGTCCTTGGCGATCAGCCGCCGGTTCAGCTTGCCCCCCTGCCACAACGTGCCGACGATGTGCGCGCGTGCCGCGCGCGGGGCGAGCACCCCCCCGGCCCGCCCGAGCGCCGCGATGGCGTTGTCATAGACCGCGTCAAGCAGGATCACCGCGTTCTCAGACGAGCACGAGGTGGCGTTGTCGAAGGTCTTCGAGGCCGCGATCTTGGCCGCGGCATCGTCGAGGTCCGCCGTCTCGTCCACGATCACCGGCACATTACCCGCGCCCACGCCGATCGCCGGCGTGCCCGAGGAATAGGCGCGGCGCACGTTGTTCTGCGAGCCGGTCACCACCACAAGATCGGCCTCGCGCATGAGAGCCTGGGTCGCCGCCTTGTCCACCGACGCGTCCAGGATCTGCACCAGGTCGGGGTCGAACCCGGCGCGCTCGAGTTCGGCGCGCGCCAGCTCGACGAAGCGCGCGCCCGTGGCATGGCCCGCAGGCGAGGGCGCGATGATCACCGCGTTGCCGCCCTTGATCGCCATCATCGCCTTGTTGGCCGGAGTGGCCGCAGGGTTAGTCGAGGGGCAGACGGCGGCCACCACGCCCACCGGCTTGGCCCATTTCACCAGGCCCCGGGCGGGGTCCTCCTCGATTACCCCGACGGTCTTCGCCCGCATCAGGTCGCGCAGGGTGCCGAAGGTCTTGCGCTGGTTCTTCACCATCTTGTCGGCGACGTTGCCGAGCCCGGTGTCCGCGACCGCCAGCTCGGCCAGCTCGCGCGCGTGGGCGGGCTTGTAGATCGCCCAGGCGACGGCGGTCACGGCCTCGTCGATGCGCGCCTGGCTCGCCCCCTTGAGCGTCGCCATCGCGGCGCGCGCCCGCGCCACCTGCGCGGAGATGGGGTCGCGGCTTTCGGCATCCATCAGGCGGCTCCCTTGCGGGCCGTGCCGGCCAGGCCGCGGACGCGGCGCGAGGCGGCGACCCGGCCTTCGGCGACATAGGCTTCGTGGTGCTCTTCGATCCGCTCGAGGTCGTAGAGGTAGTTGACCATGATGCCGAGCCCCTGGGCCAGCCCCTTCTCCGAGCCGTCGCCCATCCAGTGGATGTCGAGCAGGCTGGCGCCGTTGCCCAGATGGAAGCGCGCCACGGCGTCTACCGGCTGGCCGTCCTTGCGCTTGGCGAGCACGAAGTACTCGGCGGCCAGTGGCACCAGCAGCGCCTTGAGCTCGGCCTCGCGCTTGGGGTCTTCCCGCCAGTCGCTGGCCTCGGCAATCGCCATCGCCCGCGCCGCCGGCAGGTCCGGGTCGCGCCTGGCCTCCTCGCCCAGCCAGCGCGCGAAGCCGGGCGCCGGCGAGAGCGTGACGAAGGTCTCGAGCCTGGGCAGATCGTGGGCGAGGTCGGAGGCCACCTGCTTGATCAGGAAGGCGCCGAACGAGACGCCGCGCAACCCGGTCTGGCAGTTCGAGATCGAGTAGAACACGGCCGTGGTCGCATCATTGGGCCGCACGCGCGCGCGCTCGGGCGCCAGCAGATCGGCGATCGAGCCGGGCACCTCGCGGGTCAGCGCCACCTCGACGAAGACCAGCGGCTCGTCCGGCATGGAGGGGTGGAAGAAGGCGAAGCAGCGCCGGTCGGCGGGCTCGACCCGGCGGCGCAGCTCCTCCCAGGAATCGATCTGGTGCACCGCCTCGTAGGCGATGATCTTCTCCAGGATCGCCGCCGGCGTGCGCCAGTCGATCGGCCTGAGATAGAGGAAGCCGCGGTTGAACCACGACGAGAGCAGGTGGCGCAGGTCCGTGTCGACGCGGGCCAGGCCGGGGTCGTGGTCCATCAGCTTGAGCAGGTCGGCGCGCATGTTCACCAGCCGCCGCGTGCCCTCGGGCGCGATGTTGAGGCGGCGGAACAGCTCCTGCCGGGGTGGCTCGGCGGTCCGGGTCAGCGCCATCAATGCCTCGGAGGTGCGCTCGGCGGCGTAGCGGGCAACCGCCTTCTCCAGCGCCTTGAGATCGAGGTCGTAGTCCTTGGCCAGCATGTCGAAGAAAGCCTGCTGGCCCTCGGCGTCGAGCTGCTGGTAGCCGTCCAGGATGCGTGCGGCCAGCGCCACGCCGGTCGCCTCGCCCTTCGAGGACAGGAGGTTCGCTGCGTGGTCGGCCAGGGTCTGCGGCGTGACGCGCTCCGAGCCGCGCCAGTCGATCAGCCGCGCGCCGCGCTCGATTACCGAGGAGAGAAGCTCGTTGAAGGCTGGCATGGCGTTTCCTCAGCCGCGTGTGATGGCGTCGGCGACGGCGCGGCCGACATCCTCGGTGCGGGCGCTGCCGCCGAGGTCGCCGGTGCGCGGCGCTTCCGGGTCGCTGAGCACGGTCTCGATACCGCGAATGATCGCCGCGGCGGCGTCGGGCTCGCCCAGGTGCTCGAGCATCATGGATGCCGACCAGATCTGGCCGATCGGGTTGGCAATCCCCTGCCCCGCGATGTCGGGCGCCGAGCCGTGCACCGGCTCGAACATCGAAGGGTGGACGCGCTCGGGATTGATGTTCGCAGCGGGCGCCACGGCGATGGTGCCCGTTACTCCGGGGCCGAGGTCCGAGAGGATGTCGCCGAACAGGTTGGTGGCGACGATCACCTGGAAGCGCTCGGGCTGCATGACGAGGCGCGCGGCCATGATGTCGATATGGTGCAGCTGGGTGTCGATGTCAGGGTACTCCGCGGCGATCGCCTGGAAACGCTGGTCCCAGTACGGCATGGAGACGAAGATGCCGTTCGACTTGGTCGCCGCGTCGACGCGCGTCTTGCCCTTTGCCCGCGCCAGTTCGAAGGCGTGGCGGATGATCCGGTCGCAGCCCTTGCGGGTGAAGATCGCCTCCTGCACGGTGAATTCGCGGTCCGTGCCGGCGAACATGGTGCCGCCGATCTGGCTGTACTCGCCCTCGGTGTTCTCGCGCACCACCCAGAAGTCGATGTCGCCGGGGGTCTTGTCGCGCACCGGCGGGGTGATTCCCGGCAGGAGCCGCACGGGGCGAAGGTTCACGTACTGGTCGAACTCGCGCCGGATCGGGACCAACAGGCCCCACAGCGACACGTGGTCGGGCACGCCGGGAAAGCCCACCGCACCGAGGAAGATGGCATCGTGGTCCCTGAGCCGCTCGATGCCGTCGTGCGGCATCATGGCGCCGGTCGCCTTGTAGCGCTCGCACGACCAATCGAGGCGGTTGAACTCGAAGCGGGCGCCGGTCAGCGCGCCGGCCGCCTCGAGCGCGCGCAGGCCCTCGGGCATCACCTCGTTGCCGATCCCGTCGCCGGGAATCACCGCGATGCGGTATGTCGCCATGCCACTCTCCCGCCGCCACGTTCGGGCGGACGATAGCCGATGCGTACGCGCCGGGGAACGGGGGTGGAGCACGGTCGCACGAAGGATTTGATAGGAGATGATTCGGCGCTGGCCGAATCGCCGGCCGGAAATGTCCCGGCCCTGCCACCTGAGTCGGGCCTTCGCGGCGCTGCGAGCCCGAAAATCGCCCCCGCAAGGCGGGCCCGATGTCCCCGTCAACAAATTTTCACAGTCCGTTGCGCGGCAAGTGAAGCTTTCGATTTTCCCCATTATTCACAGGATGTTATCCACAAAAAAGTTGCGTCCCTGCACTGATTTCCGTTGCAAGGGCACGACTTAACGGCGATCCTTCTCTTGCGCACCGAGGGATCTCACGGTCCTGAGCGGCGCCGGCCAGGAAGCCCTCGGGTGGAATGGCTGGACCGGGAAAGCCCGCCGGGCGGACCGGTCAGGTGATCGGAAGACCTTCGGGTCGGTCGGTCAAATGATCGGAAAGGCCGCAGGCCGGATCGGTCAGGGAGGCGTCAGGGTTGCCCGCGAGGGCACGCAGCGAAGACTCCGCGTCTAAGCACCTGATGCCTCCCTTCAATTTTTTGCCCACAGCGCAGCGCTCGAGGATCCGCGACAGGCCGCGGTACGGGGGAGTCTGGCCGTGCCCCGGCCCGCGGGACCTGTTGCCGGCGTCAGCCCGCGGTGCGGGCGGCGGGCCGGATCTCGCGCTTGTCGGCGATGAGCCGGGCTAGGCGCGCGTTCCAGTCGCCCAGGGGCGGCCCAAGGCTCTCGATCGCGCCGGGGGTCTGAGAGAGCCGCGGCAGCACGGCGGGCACGGCGATCTCGCCCAGCGTGGGGTCCTCGAGTCGCGCGATGGTTCCGCGGGCGGCGAAGTGCGGGTCGGCGAAGATGTCGGCGATGGTGTTGATCGGGCCGCAGGGCACCTGGCCAGAGGTGCACAGCTCGACCACTTCGGCCGCCCGGTGCCGACGGGTGAAGGCTTCCACTGCGCCCTCGACGGTGGCGCGGTCGGCCAGCCGGTCGGCGGTGTGCGGGTGGCTTTCGGCCATGTCGGGGCGCTTCAGGACGTTTTGGGCCATGCGCTGCCACATCTTGTCGGAGGTGCAGGCGATGGCGACCCACTTGCCGTCGGCGCACGGGAAATGGCCGTGCGGGCAGACCTGGCGCGTCATCAGCCCCTCGCGGCCGCGCACGATGCCCTCGCGCGCATAGGCCGGGGCGATGTCGTCGAGGACGCGAAAGATCGCCTCGTAGAGCGCTACGTCGATCACCTGGCCCCTGCCCGTCGCCTCGGCCACGCGCAGCGCCATCATGACGCCGATGGCCCCCTGGAAACCGCCGATATAATCCGCCAGCGAGGTCGAGCCCGGCGTCACCGGCGGCCCGTCGGGCATGCCGGCCAGATGCGTCAGCCCGCCGACCGCGTGGGCGATGCGGGCGAAGCCGGGCCGGTCGCGATAGGGCCCGGTCTGGCCATAGCCGCTGATCCTCAGGATCACCAGGGCCGGGTTGATGTCGTGCAGCGCCTCAGGGCCGAGGCCCCATTTCTCCAGCGTGCCGGGGCGGAAGTTCTCGCACAGCACGTCCGAGCGGCGCACCAGCTCGCGCAGCGCGCCGGCACCCTCGGCCGAGCGCAGGTCGAGCGTGGCGGAGTGCTTGTTGCGCGCCTCCGACAGCCAGGCGAGGCTGCGGTCCGGGTCCTCGGTCCCCGTGCCGAACCGGCGCAGCGGGTCGCCGCCCTCGGGGTGCTCGACCTTGATCACCTCGGCGCCGAACTCGCCGAGGATCGCCGCCGTCAGCGGCGCGGCGATGAAGGTGGCAAGGTCGATGACGCGGACGCCGTCGAGCGGGCGCATCGCGGTGCCTGCGGTCAAGGCACCAGCACGCGCAGCGGCTCGCCCTTGAGCCAGGACTCGATGTCCTCGACGATCTCGCCATAGAAGGCGCGATAGGTGTTCTCGGTGACATAGCCCAGATGCGGCGTCAGCAGGGTGCGCGGGCAGGAGCGCAGCGGGTGGTCGGCCGGCAGCGGCTCCTCGTCGTAGACGTCGATCCCGGCGCCGGCGATGCGGCCCTCCTTGAGCGCGGCGATCAGCGCATCGGTGTCCACGATCGGCCCGCGCGAGGTGTTGACCAGATAGGCCGTGGACTTCATCAGCGACAGCTCGTGGCGCCCGACGATGCCGCGCGAGCGCTCGCCCATCTTGTAGTGGATGGTGACGAAATCGGCTGCGCGGAACAGCTCCTCCTTGCCCACGCGCCGTACGCCCGCGGCCTGGGCGCGGTCGTCGCTCAGGTTCTGGCTCCAGGCGATCACCTCCATGCGAAAGGCGCGGGCGATCTCGGCCATGCGGCCGCCCAGCCGGCCCAGCCCGACGATGCCCAGAGTCGAGCCCGCCACCTCACGCCCCAGCGTGGTGATCCAGGTGCCCTCGCGCATGCGCGCGTTCTCGACGTGGATATGGCGGGCCAGCGCGAAGATCAGCGCCCAGGCCAGCTCGGGCGTCGATTCGACCGAGCCCCCTGTGCCCAGCACGGGGATGCCCCGCGCGCGGCAGGCCTCCATGTCGATGGCGGCGTTGCGCATCCCCGCGGTGACGAACAGCTTCGCGTTCGGCAAACGCTCGATCAGGTCGCGGCCGAAGGGGCTGCGCTCGCGCATGATGCAGACGATCTCGAAGGGCTCCAGCCGCCTGGCGAAGCCTTCCAGCCCTTCATAGGGCTGGTGGAAGAATTCAACCTCGTGCTCGGCCTCCAGCCGGCTCCAGTCCGCCATGTGGCGGGCGACCTGCTGGTAGTCGTCGAGAACGGCGATCTTCATGGTGCGGCACTCTCTTTTTGGGCGGTTTGCGGACAGGCGCGGCGGTGGAAGTCGAGCAGCAGCGCGTTCAGCGCCTCGGGCGCCTCGTACATCGCCCAGTGGCCGCAACCCGGGATGACATGGGTCTCGACGTCGTGGCGGACCGCGTGGCACAGGGCGAAGCGGTGCTCGATCGGCGGCACCGCGGCGGCGTCGTGCTCGCCATAGATGACCGCCACCGGGCAGGTGAGATCGCCGATCAGGGCGGGCGTGTCGGCCGACCAGCTTAGCCGGCGGGAATCGAATCGCGTGCGCTCGACATTGCGGAACTGCATGTCGATGGCCCAGTCGTCGATCTTCGTCCGGTCCCAGACCATCAGCTTGGCCAGGTTCTCGGCGTGCATGTCGCGCAGCTCCTGCTCGGTGGGCGCCCGGCCCAGCCGCTTGGCCAGCTTGCGCCGGCTCTCGAGCGTGAAGGTGCGGCCGGTGGGCGGGCCATAGCCCGCGCCGCCGGTCATCGACAGCGATGCCGCCCGCGGGCCGAGCGCCACCGCCGTGGCCGCCGCGACCAGCCCGCCGAAGGAGAACCCGGCGAGGTGGATGCGCGGGGCGTCGCCGCAGATCTCGGCCACTGCGTCGGCCACCTCGGCGAGGTAGTCCTCAGTCGGGATGTCCCATTCGGGGCGGTCCGAGTCGCCATAGCCGGGCAGGTCCAGCGCCACCACACGGAAGGCGGCGGCCAACGCATCGACGCTGAGCACCCAGTGCTCCCACGAACCGGCGCCGCCATGCATGAGCACCAGCGGCTCGCCCGCGCCGAAGACGCGGTAGGCCGTGCCGTCCGCCGTCTTGGCGAAGCGAGGCGGCACAAGCCGGCGGTCGGAGACGGGGGCGGAGACGGGGGCGTCGGTCACGCGCGTGGGTCCCTGGGCTCCCGCCCGCCGCGGACGCGCGGCAATGCTGGAAAGCCGGCCCGTGCCCTGTTCATTTCCTGAGCCTCCCTGCCCGCCGGCGGAGCTTGCCCGGCCGGTCGGGGGATTTCTAAGATGGGCGCAGGTTACCAAGGCGAAACGGTGCTTCGCAAGCGACGGCGGGAGGCAGGCGCACAGGATGCCGACGGAGAGCGGACCCCTGACGGGACGCGCGCTGCACGAGGCGCTGTTCCGGCCCGCGAGCGTGGCACTGGTCGGGCTTTCGAGCGACCCGGCGCGGCCCGCCGGGCGGCCGCTTAGCTACCTGCGCCGGGCCGGCTATGGCGGGCGGGTCTACGTGGTCAATCCCCGGCACGCCGAGGTGCAGGGCGAGCGCGCCCATGCCCGCCTCGCCGACCTGCCCGAGGTGCCCGACCACGCCTATATCCTGCTCGGCACCGGGCGCGTCGCCGGCGCCATCGCCGATTGCGCCCGCGCCGGGGTAAAGGTCGCGACCGTGCTGGCCGAGGGATTCGCGGAAGCCGGCGCCGAAGGCGCGGCCCGCCAGCAGGCGCTCGTCGAAACGGCGCGGGCGGGGGGCGTGCGGCTGCTCGGTCCCAACTCGATGGGCGTGGCGGATCTGCGCAGCGCCGCCTGGGTCACGGTGAACCCGATATACGCCGAGCCCGACCACCCTGCCGGGCGCACGGCGCTGCTGTCGCAGAGCGGCTCGATGATCGGCGGGCTGGTCAGCCGGGCACGCGCGCTGGGGCTGGGCCTGTCCAAGGTCGTCGCGGTTGGCAACGAGGCCGATCTGGGCATCGGCGAGATCGGGTTGGCCTGCGTCGACGACCCGCAAACGGACGTCTTCCTGCTGTTCCTCGAGACGATCCGCGACGCGCGCCGGTTGGCACAGTTCGCGGCGGCGGCGCATGGCGCGGGCAAGGCGGTGGTGGCCTACAAGCTCGGCCGCTCGCGTCTGGGCCAGGAGCTCGCGGTGGCGCATACGGGGGCGCTGCTGTCGGACGATGCGCTGGCCGATGCCTTCCTGCGCGATGCCGGGATCGCCCGGGTCGAGACGCTGGAGGGACTGGTCGAGGCGGCGACGCTGTTCAAGGGGCGCCGGCCGCTCGGCAAGGCCGACCCGGCGGTGGGGGTACTGACGACCACGGGCGGCGGCGGCGCGGCGGTCTGCGACGGCCTGGCGCTGGCGGGGGTGCGGGTCGCGGGCGCCTCGGGCGAGACGCTTCAGGCGATCCGGGCGACGGGGCTCGAGATCGCGCCCGGGCCGATGACCGACCTCACCCTGGCCGGCGCGGGCGAGAGGTTCGTGCGGCCGGCGATCGAGGCGATGGCGCGAGATCCTGGCTTCGACGTGGTAGTTCCGGTCATCGGCTCGTCGGCGCGCTCGCGCACCGAAGCCAGCATGGGCGCGCTGATCGAGGCCGAGACCGGGGGCAAGCCGCTCGCCGCCTTCGTGGTGCCCGAGGCCGCGTCGGCGCTGCGCATGCTGGTTGGCGCCGGCATAGCGGCCTTCCGCACGCCCGAATCCTGCGCCGACGCGGTGCGCGCGCTGGTGCGCTGGCGCGCGCCGCGCACGGGCGTGTGCCCCGAGAGCGCGCCGCCGGCCGGCGCAGGCCGGGTGCTGGACGAACGTGCCTCGCTGGAAGTGTTGGCCGGGCTGGGCGTGCCGGTGACACCTTGCGCGGTGGTGCCGATGAGCGAGGCGGGCCGGGCCGCCCTGCCCTTCCCCTGGCCCGTGGTGGCCAAGGCGCTGAGCGGCGCCCTGCCCCACAAGAGCGAGGCCGGTGCCGTGGTGGTCGGCATCGCGGGGCCCGCCGCGCTGGCCGACGCCGCGCGGCGGATTGCGGCGGGCGTCGCGCCGCACCGCCCGGGCCTGACCGTGGAGCGGCTTCTGGTGCAGCCCGTGGTGCGGGGGTTGCAGGAGGTCCTGATCGGCTATCGCCGCGACCCTCAGGTCGGCCCGGTGGTGACGTTGGCGCCGGGCGGCCTGCTGGTCGGGCTCTACGACGACAAGGCGGTGCGGCTGGCCCCGGTCGACGAGGCCGAGGCCGCCGCGATGGTGGCCGAGCTGCGCGGCCTGGCACCGCTGCGCGGGCACCGGGGGCTGCCCAAGGGGGACCTCGGCGCGCTGGCCCGGGCCGTCGCCGCCCTCTCGCGTCTGGCCGACCGCCCCGAGGTGCTGGAAGCCGACGCCAACCCGGTTATGGTGCTGGCCGACGGCGTCGTGGCCGTCGACGCGCTGATCGTGACGGGAGGAGAGGATGGACACGCGAACGAGCCTGAAGGACAAGGTCGCCCCCGATGAATGGACCACACGGGTCGACCTCGCCGCCTGCTACCGGCTGGTGGACCTGTTCGGCTGGTCCGACCTGCTCGGCACGCATGTCTCGGCGCGCGTGCCGGGGCAGGAAGATGCTTTCCTGATAAACCCTTACGGGCTTCTCTTCGAGGAGATCACGGCCTCCTCGCTGGTCAAGGTGGACGAGGCGGGCAACATCCTCAGCCCCTCCGAGCACCACATCAACCCGGCGGGCTTCGTGATCCACAGCGCCATCCACATGGCCCGGCCCGAGATTGGCTGCGCGCTGCACACGCACACGCCCGCGGGCACCTCCGTCGCCACGCAGCGCAAGGGCCTGCTGCCGCTCACCCAGCACGCCCTGGCGGTGATCGCGCATCTCGCCTACCACGACTACGAAGGCATCGCGACCGATCTCAGCGAGCGCGAGCGGCTGGTGCGCGACCTGGGCGAGGCGAACGTGCTGGTGCTGAGAAACCACGGGCTGCTGACCGTCGGGCGCACGATCGCGGAGGCCTTCGTCTGGATGTATCGCGCCGAGCGCGCCTGCCGCATGCAGCTGGCGATCCAGCAATCGGGCGCCGAGCCGGTCGACATCCCGGCCGAGGTGCAGGAGGTCACCATCGCGCGCAACCGCAAGGCCAACAGCCCCGAGGGCCACCGCCCGATCGGCAAGCACGAGTGGCCGGCGTTGCTGCGCAAGCTCGACCGGGTGGATAGGTCGTACCGGGACTGAGCGCGGCGGGGGCCGCGCCGCCGCCCGCTTTGGCGGGTGACGTTTCAAGGAGGTTCCGGCTCAGGGCCGGGACCCATGGCGGCGTCGAGCCCCTGCCCGCTGCGGCGGTGAGGTTTCGGGGAGGTCCCGGCTCAGGGGCCGGGACCCATCGCGGCCTTGGGCCCCGGCCCCCGAGCCGGGGCCTCGCCGGCGCATCGGTTCGCCCGGTCGATGCCTCCGGGCCTGTCGTTACTAGTCGGGGTACCAACTTGGCTTGCGCTTTTCGAGAAAGCTCCTCAGCCCCTCCTCGACCTCCTCGCTCAGGCGCTTCATGGCGTGCGGGCGGGCCATGGCGGCAAGCTGTTCCGCGCTGTAGTCGAGGCCGGCGAGGTGCAGCACGCCGCGCTTGGTCTGGGCCAGCGCCTCGGGCGCGCAGTGCAGCAGCGCGTCGATCAGGGGCGCGGCCGTCGCGTCGAGCCCGCCCTCGGGGCAGACCTCGTCGACCAGGCCCAGCTCGAAGGCGCGGCGGGCGCCGAAGCGCTCGCAGGTCAGCGCATAGCGGCGCAACCGCCCCGCGCCCATGCGCGCCATCAGCGGCGGCACGATCGGGTCCGGGATCAGCCCCCAGCGCGCCTCGGTGATCGAGAAGATCGCCGTTTCCTCCGCGATCACCAGGTCGCAGGCGGCGGCGATGCCGGTGCCGCCGCCGAAGCAGCCGCCGTGGACCAGGGCCATCACCGGCTTGGGCAGCGTCATCAGGCCGTGCACGGCCTCGGTCGTGCGCTCGGAGACGGCGATGTTCGCCTCCTCCCCGGCCTGGCGCAGCGACCGGATCCAGCCCAGGTCGGCGCCGGCCTGGAAATGCCGGCCCTCGCCGCGCAGCACGACGACCCGCGCGGTGGCGTTCGCCGCCAGTGCCCCGATGCCGTCGATCAGCTCGGAAATCATGTGCCCGTCATAGGCGTTGTTCTTGTCCGGGCGCGCCAGCCAGACCGTCACCACGCCGCGCCCGTCGCGCTCGACCCGCGTCCTCGTCTCCGTCATGCGCTCCCTCCCAGCCGTGCGTTTTCCACCCTGCGGAAACGGTCGGCCCCTGCGCCGCTCTGCCAAAGGTCGTTTCGCTCCGTGCGGATTATCGCGCAGCAAATCTGCTTGCACTGCCCCCCATTATCGTCAACTCTCGGTCAGGGCGCCTGCATCGCGAATAGCACAAAGCACACCGTCAAGGCCGGTGCGGGCACGGGAGGCTGACACAACTGGGGCGCGCAGCACGCCGTGCTGCGAAGGGAGGAAAGTGGCGAAACTCCTCGAGGTCCGGAACCTCAAGACGCAATTCTTTACCTCCGCCGGCGTGGTGCGGGCGGTGGACGGGATCACCTACGACGTCGCGCCGGGCGAGACGGTCGCGATCGTGGGCGAGTCCGGCTGCGGCAAGTCGGTCGGCGCCATGTCGATCCTCAGGCTGATCCCGAACCCGCCGGGCAAGGTGGTCGGCGGCGAGATCATCTTCGACGGCAAGGATCTGCTGAAGCTCACGGATGCCCAGATGCGCACCGTGCGCGGGCGCGAGATCGGCATGATCTTCCAGGAGCCGATGACCTCGCTCAACCCGGTGCTCTCGATCGAGCGCCAGCACCTCGCCCGGCCGCAGCGCGAGGTCGACGCGGTCGACCACCCGCACGCGCCGGCCCTCAGAACCCGGGAAGCTCGTGACCAGGTTTTCGAGGGCAAGCAAGGCCTCCGTCACAGCCGCTCCCGGAGAGTGCGGGGGTCGAGGATGTCGCGCA
>NZ_JBZSYN010000063.1:0-4992 GCF_058622915.1 Thermohalobaculum sp.
CCGACCGTGCTGCGCGACACGCACGAGGCGGTGCTGGTGGCCCAGGAGATGCAAAAGCGTCTGAGCGGCCTGCGCCCGCTCGAGAAGCGCTCCCCGCTCTGAGGCGGCTCACCCCCGCGCACTGCCGCCCCGCCAGGCGCGGCGGGACTGCGGGAACAGCTCGGGCGTCGCCCGGCGCCAGTCGAGCACCTTGTAGGCGGCCCCGCCGCGCCCGCGCAGCGAGACCACGGCGACGCGCGCGGCCCGGGTGCCGGCTTGCGTCTCGCACTCGGCACGAATGCGCACCAGGGCGCTCGCGGCCGAGACCGGGCTGCCCCGGCGCAGCGTCCGGGGCACAGCGCCGAGCTCGGCGCTGAACGCCGGCGGCAGCGGCGGCAGCGCCGGGCCCGGATCGCCCGTCAGCGCCGCGCGCACCAGCGGCGGTGCCTGGCCGGGGCTGGGCTGCGGCCGGCCGGAATAGACCGTCACGGCATCGGCGATGCGCCGGTAGAGATTCCCCGTCATGCCGAGCACGCCCAACAGCTCGCCCTCGGCCTCGAACGGCGCGTTCTTCGGGCCCGGTAGCCCCGCGGCGGCATAGTCGCGCCGCTCCGCGCTTATCGGCGTGCCCAGGTTGTCGCTGCTGGTGAAGTCGACGATGGCGGCGGCCAGGCTTTGGGCCTGCTCCTGACTGGCCCCGGCCTGGACCAGCAGGGCGGCCATCAGATCGGGCGGGGCGCGGTTCAGGTCGATCCGACCGTATTCCGAGCTGACCTCGACGCGCAACTCGGCGCCCGGCACCCGCCAGGCCGCCACCGATCCGTCGGTCGCGATCGCGGACTGGGCGTTGTTGACCAGCGCGTAGATCGCCGTCAGCGCGGCGCTGTCGGCGGCCAGCTCGGCCTCGGCCTGGGCGCGCTGGCTGCGCGCGAGGTCGATGTCGCTGCGGCCCAGCGCCACGACCGCGGCGGCCAGCGCCCCCAGCACAACTCCGACCCAGAGGACCGCGATCAGCGCGATCCCCCGCTCGCCGTCTGCGCGCCTCCGCATGCCCTGCCACGCCTCCGCTCTCGCGCGCCAGCATAGCCTGCGCTGCCCGGCCGCGAAAGCGCGCGGGCGACGGCGGCAGCGGGTTTCGAACCGCCACGAAATTCTTACATGTCTTATATAAGACATGTAAGAGTTAACTCCTCCACTCTTGCACGAAGACCGGAGGAGTTGACGCCGGATTAACCCTGTCCGTCCTTGCCCGCCCGCACGCTCATCCCGGCCAGCGGCTGCTCCCCGTCACGCGTCAGCTCGGCCGCCAGCAGCCGGCTGCGCAACTCGGCCAGCAGGATGCGGTTCGCCGCCACCAGATCGGCCAGGAGCCCGCCGATCATGGTCACCGTTCCCGCCGCGATCAGCGCCGCGCCGATCACCAGCGACTGCACGTGCCCCCCGGAATCGCCCTGCAGGTAGAAGAGCAGGAAGCGGGCGAAGGCGAGGAGGCCGGGCAGCGCCAGGATGACCGCCAGCGCGGCGAAGAAGCGCAAGGGCTTGTAGAGCACGAAGATGCGCACGATGGTGATCGCCGAGCGCAGCACGTATCCCGCGAGGCTGCGGATCAGCCGCGACTCGCGGGTGGCCGGGTTGACGCGCACCGGCACGCAGACCACCGGCTCGCTGAGCCGCCCCGCCTGGATGATGGTCTCGAGCGTGTAGGTGTGGCTGTTGAAGACGTAAAGCCGCATCGCAAGCGCCCGGCTGATGGCGCGGAATCCCGACGGCGCGTCCGGCACCGCGAGGCCGCTCGCCTTGCTCACGACCCAGCTTCCCAGCCTCTGCAGCAGCTTCTTGAGCGGCGAGAAGCCCTCGATCTCGGCGATGGGCCGCGCGCCCACCACCATCTGAGCCCGCCCCGCGAGCACGGGCGCCACCAGGTCGGGGATGCACCGCGCGTCGTACTGGTTGTCGGCGTCGGTGTTGACGATCACGTCGGCGCCGAGCCTCAGGGCCGTCTCCAGCCCGGTCATGAAGGCCGCCGCAAGGCCGCGATTGGTGGCGTGGCGGACCACGTGGTCGACGCCGTGCGCGCGCGCGACGGCGGCGGTGCCGTCGGCCGAGCCGTCGTCGATCACCAGCCACTCGACCGCGGCGAAGCCCGGTACCTGACGGGGCAGGGCGGCGAGCGTCGCGGGCAGCTGCGCCGCCTCGTTGAAGCAGGGAATCTGGATCACCAGCTTGCTGGCGACAGCATCAGCCATCGTGCCACCCCTGGCAAATGGCAGCCGCGGGCCGGCGCGGGGTCGCCGCGCTCCTCTCCCGCTTTCCCGGACTGCCCGGGCCCGACGGCTTAAGTCGCCCGATCCGCCCGACCACGGCCGCGCGGCCGCTCACGGGCGGGTTCCAGCCGCCGCGGCGGGTGGCGCCACCCGATAGAGGTCAAGGTTGCCGCCAACGCCCCATATCGGCGTGGCGCCGGTCGCCAGTCCGCGGGCGACCATCTCCGCGGCAAGGCGGGGTCCCTCGACGTAGACCGGCCGCTTCTCTGCGAGACATTGCCTGACCAGCCGGGCGAGGTCGGCGCTGATCTTCTGGTTCCTCACGTCGACGTATGCCGTCAACGCCGGCGGCCGGTTGATTGTGAACCCTGTCATCACCGGCGCCATGGTGACGACGAGGGCGTTTCGCGGCAACTCGTCTGCGCGGCTGAAGATTTTGACGTTTCGCGCCCGAATCTGCTGGCTCATGTTGAGGTCCATCGCCCAGCCCACGATCGCACCGTTCCCCAGACCCAGCAGGAAGAGGCCCAGCATCGCCTTGGCCACGGCCTTCTGCGCCGCCTCCCGCGTCAGCCACAGCAGCAACGTCGATCCGGCGAGGCCGATCATCAGCGCGGTTGGAAGCGTGTGCTGGAGGAGGAAGTCGATCGGGTAGCCGTGCCAGAGCGCATAAAGCACGGCCCCCCCTACCGTGACGAGCAACGCGCCGAGCGCGGGGACAGGGCTGCCCCCGGCCAACCCGCGCAGATGGTCGAGCGCCGCGGCCGCCAGGATCGCGAGTGCCGGCAGGAAGTTGAGGAAGTAGCGCATGTTGCTCGCCATGCCTCCCTGCCAACTGCCATATGCGAAGGGCACGATTCCGAGACCGACGAACGTGAAGCAGAATCCGAGCGCGGCGCGGCTCCGCCCACGCCAAAGGCCGGGGATGAGGACGAGCAGCGCGGCAGCGTAGGGCAGGCTCTCCAGCAGCGACTTCTGCGTCAGTCCGCCGAACATGCGCAGGGTTCCATCGGGTAGCACCGTGGCTCCCCGCGCGCCCGGGCGATAGGACTGAAAATCGACCACGAGCAGCCAGAACCCCTGCGCGAGGCGCAGCAGCGCATTGCGCACATCGGGCAGCAACAGGCCCAATGCGAGCA
Organism: Thermohalobaculum sp.; assembly: GCF_058622915.1. Classification (NCBI taxonomy): domain Bacteria; kingdom Pseudomonadati; phylum Pseudomonadota; class Alphaproteobacteria; order Rhodobacterales; family Paracoccaceae; genus Thermohalobaculum; species Thermohalobaculum sp. The sequence goes on from NZ_JBZSYN010000063.1 coordinate 3,383, forward strand.
GCGTCAGCGTTGCCGTTGCCAGCCCCGATGGGCGGTAAAGCGCGACCCGCACGGCGGGCCGACCGAGCGCGAAGGCGCCCAACGCCCCCATCACGGCCAGCGGAGCCAGGCCGGCGTAGAAGCCGAGCGAGGTGGCGCCGCCGGCGCTGTCATAAGTCAGCGGCGAGGGGATGCCGAATTTCATCTCGTTGATCACGGTTGCCGCGATCAGGCCGGGCACGAGCCCCGCAAGAAGCAGCGCAGCGGCACGGTGGGGTCGACGCGCCACGCCGAGCAGCCAGACGACGAGCGGCACGGAGAAAATCAGAGCGTCTATGCGGATATTGATAGCAAGTCCGAGCAGGAGGCCCGCGACCAGGGCACCGCGCATCTCGGCATCGGACCGCCAGCCCTTGGCGACGGCCGTCGCTGCCGCGGTGACCAGAAAGGTGTCGACGGCGTGCGGCCAGAACCCGACGGCATACTCCACGGCAAATGTGCAGATCCCGTAGATCAGCGCCGATCGCGTGGCCAGCTGACGGTCCTCGAACAGCGCCTGGGCTGTGATCCAAGTGAGCGGCAGGGTCAGCGCTGCGGCGGCCGCATTCATCAGCATGACGCCGCGCAGACCACCCGCGATATAGGCCGGCGCGGCGAGTATGCCCCAGCCCCCCGGATATTGCGGCGCGAGATGCTCTCCCGCGGCACGCAGCTCGGGCAGGACCAGCGCCGCATTTCCGTAGGTCTCCATCCCGTTCTGGACGAAAAACGAGGCATGATGCGCGAAGGCGTCGATCATCGCCAGATCGATGTAACCGTCGATCATGAAGACGCCGGGCGCTGCCCAGAACGCGGCCAGCGCGATCCAGGTGATCCCCAGCGCGGCTATGGCGATCTCGCCGGGGCCCCAGCGCAGGGCCGGAAGCCGGGCTTGCGCGATGTCGGTCATCCCCCGCCCTCTGACCGTTCCTTCACGATCTTGCCACGGGCGGCACTATACATTGTGGCCGAGTCCGCTGTCAGCCCGATAATTCGGCCGCAGGCGGCCGACCTGCGGCCCGGCGCCGGCCGCATCGCGTCAAGTCCCGCGCATCGGAGGGATATCTGGAGCGGGCGATGGGATTCGAACCCACGACCCCAACCTTGGCAAGGTTGTGCTCTACCCCTGAGCTACACCCGCATCCATCGACAGCCCCGCTTATTCCAGAATTCCCGACCCCGCGCAAGGTGGCCGGGGCCCTGGCGGGCGGGCCGCCCGGCTGGTCGGAGTGAGTGGATTCGAACCACCGGCCCCTGCCTCCCGAAGACAGTGCTCTACCAGGCTGAGCTACACTCCGACGCCAGCGCCCGGCTGTATATCGCCGGCCCGCAGGCGGTGCAAGCCGCGAAATGCCCTCCGGCGGGGCTTGCCGCTGGCCCGCCGGAGGACTAGTTTCCGCGCGCGATTGGGGCGTGGCCAAGCGGTAAGGCAACGGGTTTTGGTCCCGTGATCCCAGGTTCGAATCCTGGCGCCCCAGCCATGCCGGGAGATCGCGCGAGACAGCCGTTAAAGCGAGGCGCCGCCGCTTGCGAATCGCGGCGCCCGGCCGGGCCGATCGGCCCTGGCGAGCGGGTCGATGCACGTCCCGCCC
>NZ_JBZSYN010000064.1:0-6928 GCF_058622915.1 Thermohalobaculum sp.
GCCCGGCCCGGCGCTCACGCCTCCCGCTCGGCGGCGAGGCGGCGCGCCGCCATCTCGCCGGCCAGGTTCAGCGCCTCGATCAGGCTCGCCGGGCTGGCGCCGCCGCTGCCGGCGATGTCGTAGGCGGTGCCGTGGTCGGGCGAGGTGCGCACGAAGGGCAGGCCCAGCGTCGCGTTCACGCCGCGGTCGAAGTCCAGCGCCTTGAGCGGGATCAGGCCCTGATCGTGATACATGGTCAGCGCCGCGTCATAGCGCGCCCGCGCCGGCCTGTGGAACATGGTGTCGGCCGGCAGCGGCCCGGCGACGTCCAGCCCCGCGGCGCGCAGCCGCTCGAGCGCGGGTCCGATCAGCTCGATCTCCTCGCGCCCGATCTGCCCGCCCTCGCCGGCATGGGGGTTGAGCCCCGCCACCGCCAGCCGCGGCCGCTCGATGCCGAAGTCGCGCTCGAGCGCCTCGGCGGTGATCCGCGCGGTCTCCTCGATCAGCGCGCCGCTCAGGGCGCCGGGCACCTCGCGAAGCGGGATGTGGACGGTCACCGGCACCACGCGCAACAGCGGCGAGGCCAGCATCATCACCGGGCGCGCCGCGCCCGCCAGATGCGCCAGGAACTCGGTATGGCCGGGAAAGGCGAAGCCCGCGCCGTCCCGCAGCGCCTTCTTGTTGATCGGGTTGGTCACCACGGCCGCCGCGGCGCCGGTCTCCACCAGCCCGACGGCGCGCTCGATCGCCGCGACCACCGCCGGCGCGTTGGCCGGGTCGGGCCGGCCCGGCACGACCGGCGCGGCGAGGCCGAGCGGCAGCACCGGCAGCCCGCCCGGATAGGCCGCGGCCGCGGCCCCGGCCTCGGCGATCTCGATCACCGCGACGCCGGCGCGCAGCGCCAGCGGCGCCAGCCAGGCCGGGTCGCCGATCAGGAAGAAGGGATGGCGCACGCGCCCGCTCGCCCAGGCCGCCAGCGCGATCTCGCCGCCGATGCCGGCGGGATCGCCCATGGTCAGCGCCAGGGGGAGCGCCAGGGGGAGCGCCAGGGGAAGCGCCGGGGGAGCGTCCGGGGCGAGCGGGTCGGCGCGCCGCTTGGACACCGCCGGCCTCCGCCCTGCCTGCGCCGCGCTCATCTGGTCTGGATCAGCGCGTCTCGGCGCAGCTGCTGCAACAGGCCCTCGGCCAGCCGGGCTCCCTGCTGGTTGGCCAGCTGCGCCCGCGCCCGCCGGCGCAGATCCGGGTTGTTGGTGTCGATCGACTTGCCGGACTCGGCGCGCTTGTCCAGCACCTTGAGGATCGAATAGCCGGCGGCGACCTTGATCGGCTTGGTGACGTCGCCCGGGTTCAGCCCGGCCAGTGCCTTGGCGATGCGCGGCGGCAGCGACGAGGATGTGACCCAGCCGACCTGGCCGCCCTTCTTCGCGCTCGGCGCGCGCGAGTAGCGGCGCACCGCCTTCTCGAAATCGCCGCCCAGCGACAGCTCGGAGGACAGCCGCTCGGCCAGCGCCTTGGTCTGCGCCGGGGTGCGCCCGTCGCCCTTGAGCGGCAGGCCGATCTCGGCGATCTGGTAGGCTTCGCCGGTCTGCTCCTTGAGCTTTTTCAGCTCGGCGCTGATCTCGGACTCGCCCGGCTCAACCTGGCTGGCGAAGCGCTGGCGCACGACCTCGCGCCAGACCACGTTGGCCCTGACCATGTCGTCGACCGCCTCCGGGCTGATGCCGTGCGCCGAGAACGTCGCCATCATCTTGTCGGGCTTCGTGCCGGCGAGCTTCGCCATCTCCGCGATCCCGACCTTGACGTCCTTCTCGCTGGCCTTGATGCCGAGGCGCTTGCCCTCCTGCATCTCGAGCCGGTCGTCGATCAGCCGGTTCAGCGCCTCCTTGCGCAGCGCATTCGGGTCGTTCTTCGGATAGCCCATCAGCGCCAGGATCTGGGCGCGCTGCTCGAGGTCGTAGCCGGTGATCGCCGAGCCATTCACCACCGCGACCGGGCGGAACGGCGTGGCCGCCGCGGCCCCTGCCTGCCCTGAACCTGCCTGCCCCGAGCCTGCCTGCCCCGAACCTGCCTGCCCCGAACCTGCCTGCCCCGAACCTGCCTGACCCGCGCCGAGCTGTATCGTGCTGGCCTGTCCCGCGCTGGCCTGTCCTGCGCTGGGCGGCAGCCCGCCTGCGTCCTGGGCGCGGGCGCCGGGCGCCGCGAGCGCCAGGCAGGCAACAAGCGCCGCCACCAGCGTCAGGGCGGGGGCACGCGGCAAGCCAGGGGCACGCGGCAAGCCAGGGGCACGCGGGAAGGCAAGCGTCGTCTTCAGCATGAATGCTCTCCGAATCCGTCCTGCGGGCGCATCGGCGCCCCTAGCGGCTCGTGTAGTCGTTGTTGCCCAGCGTGAAAAGCCTCAGCTGCAACCCGACGGTGGTCGAGGGCGGCGCGTCCTGGCGATTGGTGAAGCGGCGCTTGACGAACAGCTCGACCCGGCAGCACTCGTTCTCGTAGGCCAGGCCGCCGCCCGCCTCGACGAAGCGGTTGCGCTCCAGGTCGCGGCGGACCAGGCCGGACAGCTTCCAGTTGCGGGTCAGCGTCAGGTCGCCATGCGCGTTCACCTCCTCGCGGTTGTGCGGCGCCTGGACCGACGGGTCGTTCCTGAGGAAGACATAGCCGAGCGAGAGTGTGGCCGGGCCATAGGCGAACTGGGCGTCGACCTCGTTGCGCGCGAGCGAGCCGTCGTCGCCGACGCGGAAGCGGTGTTGCAACGTCACATAGGGCGGGTAGTGCAGCGCCCAGCCGGCGACCCAGTCCGAGGCGGGATCCCTCAGCCCGGACCCGGCGCTGAAGGCGTGCAGCGAGCGCGGGCGCAGCACCCGGCCGATGGTGGCATCGAACCCCACCCCGTTCGGCGCGATCAGGTCGTAGCGCAGGCCCAGATTGAGGCGGGGGCCCTCCTCGACCAGGTCGTAGCCGGGAAAGCGCGAGGTGTCGAACAGGTTGGTGGTGTCGAACTCGACCACCCGGCTGTCCTCGTTGGGGATGTCGCTGGGGTTCAGCCCGTAGGGGGCGATGATCGCCTGGGCGATGGGCTCGATCACGTGGCTGACGCCGCCGCCGGTCGTGTCGATCAGCGGATAGCGCGCCTCCACGCCGGCCAGCGGCGAGAAGCGGGTGGCGGTGGCGCTGTCGAAGGTGCCGAAATGGCTGGTCATGTAGAGGTCGCCGCGCACCTTGGCAAAGCCCCTCAGCGCCAGCCCCCAGGGCAGCACCGCGCGCCGCTCCCAGTCGGCGCCGATGCTCATGCGGTTGGCGTCCAGCCCCTGGTCGCGCAGAAGCACGGCGCTCGAGGCGAAGAAGCCGAGCTCGCCGCCCAGCACATGCTTGGGCACGTTGTAGCGGGCGTTGAAATCGGGCACCACCAGCGGGATCTGATTGGCCGGCTCGTCGTTGCGCAGGCTGCGGAAATAGACGCCGGTGAGGTCGAAGAAGCCGCTGCTGCCATAGCGGCGCAGCCACAGCTCGCTGGTCAGCCGGTCCTCGTTCGAGAAGTTGTAGCGCGCCAGGTAGCCGTCGTCGGTCACCAGCGTGCCGTCGAAGCCCCAGTGGAACTTGGCCGGCAGCTTGAAGTCGCCATGCGCCACCAGATGGCCGTGCGGCTCGTACTGGCCGGTGTAGTTGTCGTAGGTGAGGCTTCCCTCGAGCTGCAGGGTGCCGCCCTGGAAGTTGCGCCGGTACTCGACGATGCCGATCGGCGGCGCGCCGGTGGTCAGGAACGGCGTGAAGGTCAGGTCCGAGTAGTTGTCGATCACCCAGTAATAGGGCACCTGCACGCCGAAGCCGTAGGTCGAGGACTGCTGGAAACTCGGCACCAGGAAGCCCGACGCCCGCTTCACCGTCGGATCGGGCTGGCTCAGCCAGGGCAGCCACATCACCGGCACGCCGAACAGGTCGAACGTGGCGTCCTCGTAGTGGATGCGGTGCTCCTTCTGGTCGTGGATCACCTTGCGCGCGCGGATGCGCCACAGCGGTGTGGGGTTGTGCGCGCAGACGTTGCACGGGCTGTAGACCGCCTTCGACAGCACATTGTAGCGGCCCTCGACGCGCCGCGCCTCGACCGCGGAGAGCTTGATGTTCTCGGCGATGACCGCCTTGGCGCCGCGCACCAGCCCGTTGCGCAGGTCGCTGTCGAGCTCGGCGAAGCTGCCGAAGACGGTGACGCCCGAGGGGTCGCGCATGACCAGCTTGCCCTCGGCGGTGATCTTGCCGGCGCGGCTGTCGTAGATCACGCGGTCCGCCGTCAGCGTGCGCTGGCCATAGAAGATCTGCACGTGGCCGGTGGCGACCACGCGGCCGGTCTTGTCGTCGTACTGGACATCGTCCGCAAGCAACGCCACGGGCAGGTTCGGCTTGACCGGCGGCACCTTGGACAGCACGCGCGCCGCCTCGCTGCTGGGCTGCTTGGCCGCCGTGGGCTTGGGCGCGGGCTGCATGCCCGACATCTTCGCCTCCGCCGGCCCCGGCGAGACGAGCAGGACAGCGGCTGCGAGGCCGCCCAGCAGTGCACCCGTCAGCGCACCCATGCCTCGGCGCATTGCGGAAACCCCTCGTCCCCGGGCCGCCTCCCCGGCAGGCGACCCCTCCCTTTCTAGCCGTCCTCGAGATGCAGCAGCAACCCCAGAGCGAACATCACCGCCGAGACCGGCGGCGCCCAGGCGGCGATCAGCACCGGCACCGCGCCCGACGAGCCCAGCGCCGTGGCCAGGTCGGAGAGGAAGAAATAGGCAAACCCCGCCAGCACGCAGGCCAGCGCGCGATAGCCCGCGCCGCCCAGCCGCGCGTGGCGCATGGCAAAGCCCGCGCCGATCAGCAGCATGGCGACGAACACCACCGGTAGGGCCAGCAGCCCCTCCCAGTGCAGCCGGTGCCGCGCGGCGTTGAAGCCGGCGTGCTCGAGCAGCGCGATGAATCCCGGCAGCTGCCAGAACGAGATGGTGCGCGGCGGCGCGAAGCTCTCCTGGATGCGCTCGGGCGTCAGGTCGGTCGGGATCCGCAGCGCGTTCGAGCGCGTCGGCCGGGTCACCAGCTCCGAGCGCTGGGCACTCTGCATGTCGAGGTTCGCCAGCTCCCACGACCGCACCCCGTGCAGCCGCCACGCGCCGGGCTCGAGCACCGCCGAGCGCGCCTCGATGCGCTTGACCAGCCGGTCGCCGGTGCCGAACTCGAACACGCTCACCGACCACAGCCGCTCGCCGGTGCCGCTCGCGCCCCTGGCGCGGATCACGGTCTGGCCCAGCTTGCCGCCCTGGCGCAGCCACAGCCCGCCGCCGGCGAAGGCCATGCTGCTCGATCCGGGGTCAAAATAGGCCACCTCCAGCGCCTCGTAGCGCTTGGCGAAGGCGGCGGCCAGCGGGTTGAAGGCGGTGACGATGAAGATCCCGAGCGCCAGCGCCACCGCCCCCGCTGGCAGCAAGAGCTGCCACACCGAGACCCCGACCGCCCGTATCACCACCAGCTCGCTCGAGCGCGCCAGCATGGCAAAGCAGGTCAGCGCCGCCAACAGCATGGTGAAGGGCGCCACGGTCAGCGTCACCGTGGGTGCGTGCAGCAGCGACATGCCCACCAGGTCGGGGAAGCTGGCGGTGCCCTGGCTGTTCTTGCGCAAGAGCTCGACCAGGTGGATGACGAAGATCAGGAAGAACACCCCCAGGAAGCTGCCCGCGGCGGCGCCGAAGAAGCGCCGCGCGATATAGGCGCCAAGCGAGGGGCTCATGTCGCGCCCTCCGCGCCGGTCGCGCGCCGCCGCCCTGCCAGCCGCCGCCCCGCCAGCCGCCGCCCCGGCAGGCGCCGGCCCGACAGCACCCACAGCGCCAGCGCAATGCCCGCCACGGGCGGCAGGTACATGGTCGGCCACAGCGCCGCCTGGCCGGCCACCATGCCCTTGGCCGCCAGCCCGGCCAGGCGGAACGCCAGCGCCGCCCCGGTCGCGGCCAGGATGCGCCCCAGAAAGCCGCGCCGGCGAAAGCCCGGGCCGACCACGAAGGCCACCGCCACCAGCGCGAACACCAGCGCGTAGAGCGGCCCGGTGAGCGCCTCGTGCGCCTCCGCCCGGTAGGCGCCCAGCGGCACGTGCTGGGCGCGCGCCTGCGCCGCGGTCATGGCGAACAGCTGCGGCAGGTAGAACTCGGAAGGCTTGCGCCGCCGGTTGGTCGCGTGGCCCATGAACTGGGTCAGGTCGTAGCCCAGCCGCTGGAAGCGCAGGATCGACAGCGCGCCGGCCTCGCTGGGGCGGGTGATCTGGATCACGCCGTCGAACATGACCAGGCGCGTGCCCTTGTCGTCGGTCACCAGCACGGCGCGCTGCGCCGTGTAGGTGGCGGTCTCGCCGGGCTTGCGCTCGTCGTGGATGAACAGCCCCTTCATCTCGCCCGGCCGGCCCATGGCGCGCAGGTAGACCGTGACCCCCTTGGCCGGCGACTCGAACTCGCCCTCGCGCAGGAAGGCCGAAACCACGTCGCCCTTGATCTGGAACAGCCGCGCCCTCAGCTCGCGCTGCGAGCCGGGGATCACCGCCAGCGTCAGCACATAGGTGGCCAGCGTGACCAGCGCGGCGAACATCAAGACCGGGCGGATCAGCGCCGTCCAGCTGAAGCCGGTGGCGAACATCACCACGATCTCGCTGTCCGAGAACAGCCGGTTGACGGTGTAGAGCGTGGCCGCGAAGCACGACACCGGCAGCACGATCGACAGCCCCGTGGGCAGCACCAGCACCGCCAGCTCCAGGAACGTCCCGGCCGACTGGGCGTTGTTGACGATGATCTCGATCAGCTGCAGCGACTTGGCCAGCCAGATCGTGCCGGTCAAAACCAGCACGAAGAACACGAACGGTCCGGCGATCTGGCGGAAGATGTAGCTGTCGAGCCGGCGCAAACGTGGCCTCCGAAACGGTCGGGCCGCCCGGCCGGGC
>NZ_JBZSYN010000065.1:0-12177 GCF_058622915.1 Thermohalobaculum sp.
ACCCTGCTCGCGCGCGCGGTTGCGGGCGAGGCAGGCGTGTCTTTCTTCTCGATTTCGGGCTCGGAGTTCGTCGAGATGTTCGTCGGCGTCGGCGCCGCGCGCGTGCGCGACCTGTTCGAGCAGGCGCGCAACTCCGCCCCGGCGATCATCTTCGTCGACGAGCTCGACGCTTTGGGCCGCGCCCGCGGCATGGCGGGCCAGGTGGCCGGCCACGACGAGCGCGAGCAGACGCTCAACCAGCTCCTGGCCGAGCTCGACGGCTTCGACCCCTCGATCGGCATCGTGCTGCTCGCCGCCACCAACCGGCCCGAGGTGCTGGACCCCGCGCTCTTGCGCGCCGGCCGCTTCGACCGGCAGGTGCTGGTGGACAAGCCCGACCGCCGCGGCCGGGCGCAGATCCTCCAGGTGCACATGAAGAAGGCCAAGGTGGCCGCCAGCGTCGACCCCGACGAGGTCGCCTCGATGACCACCGGCTTCACCGGCGCCGACCTGGCCAACCTGGTCAACGAGGCGGCGCTCATGGCCACACGCCGCAAGGCCAAGGAGGTCGAGACGAAGGACTTCACCGCCGCCATCGAGCGCATCGTGGCCGGGCTCGAGAAGAAGAACCGCCTGATCAACCCGCACGAGCGCGAGATCGTCGCCTATCACGAGATGGGCCACGCGCTGGTCGGCATGCGCCTCAAGGGCACCGACGAGGTGCACAAGGTCTCGATCATCCCGCGCGGCGTCGGTGCGCTCGGCTACACCATCCAGCGCCCCACCGAGGACCGCTACCTGATGACCCGCGAGGAGCTGGAGAACAAGATCGCCGTGCTCCTGGGCGGCCGCGCGGCCGAGAAGCTCATCTTCGAGCACACCTCGACCGGCGCCTCCGACGACCTCTCGCGCTGCACCGACATCGCGCGGGCGATGGTCGCGCGCTACGGCATGGACGAGGAGCTCGGCCACGCCACCTTCGACCGCGAGCGCGCCGCCTTCCTGCGCGGCGCCGAGGACTACCCGTCGCACCGCGAGTACAGCGAGGCCACCGCCGAGCGCATCGACACCGGCGTCAAGGCCATCCTCGACACCGCCTTCGCCCGCGCCTTCGGCGTCCTCAAGGAGAACCGCGCGCTCCTGGAGAAATGCGCCAGGGAGCTTTTGAAGCGCGAGACGCTCGAGGCCGAGGAGCTGCGCCAGCTCACCGGCGAGGTCCGCGGCGCGGACGGGGAGGCGGCAAAGACGGGCCAGGAGACGGGCCAGGAGACGGGCCAGGAGACGAGCCCCGCGGCCGAATAGCCTCTCCCGGCCCGCCGCGCGGCGTACCCCCCGACCGGCACCGCCGGCACGACGCCGCGCTACGCCGCCCGACGACGCCCCGCCCCGCGCAAATTCCTCCGCCCGGGTGGTCCGGCGGCGCCCTGTCCCCGTAGAGGAATGCAGGCGCTCGACGGCGCCGACCGCCGCGCCCGCAGCCGGGCCCGGCGGGGCCCGTAACCGGGCGGCCCCGCGTGGCCGCCGGACAGCGAAAGGAACTTCAAATGCGACTGAGGACCACCATGACCGCCCTGGCCGCCGCCGCCGCGCTCGGCACGGCCCTGCCCGCCGGCGCCACCGTGATGGTCGGCGGCGCGGCGATGTATCCCACCAAGACCATCGTCGAGAACGCGGTGCACTCGAACGACCACACCACGCTGGTCGCGGCGGTGAAGGCCGCGGGCCTTGTCGGCACGCTGAACTCCAAGGGCCCCTTCACGGTCTTTGCGCCCGACAACGAGGCCTTCGCGGCCCTGCCCGACGGCACCGTGAGCTCGCTCTTGGAGCCGCAGAACAAGGGCACCCTGACGAAGGTGCTGACCTACCACGTGGTGCCCGGCAAGCTGACTTCGGCCAACCTGCGCAACCTGATCCAGGCGAATGGCGGCGAGGCCAAGCTCACAACCGTCGAGGGCGGCGAGCTGATCGCGAAGATGAACGGTCCCTCGAACATCGTCATCACCGACGCCCAGGGCCGCACGGCGCATATCGTCACCTACGACGTCATGCAGTCGAACGGCGTGATCCAGTCGATCGACAAGGTCCTGATGCCGAAGTGACCGCTGCGGCTCCGGCCTTCGGGCCGGAGCCTTCTCCCCCCGGCCGCCGCCCCTAACGCTCCGGGCTGCGCTCCTCGATCCGGGGCGGCACGTGCGCGGTCACGGGCGGCGGCTCGCCCTCCAGCCGCGCGACCTCGACCAGCACCGTGTGCGCCGAGGGCCCCTGCCCCAGCCGCGACGAGCCGCGGTCGCGCGTCAGCACGTTGGGGTTGCCGTGCTTGCATAGGCTGCCCTCCACGCCCGGCTCGGCCGGGTCGTACCAGGCGCCGGTGGAAAGCTGCACCACGCCGGGCCGGATCGCCTCGCTCAGCACCACGCCGGCGAGGCAGGCGCCGCGATCGTTGAACACCCGCACCACATCGCCCGCCCCGATGCCGCGCGCCCGGGCGTCGGCGGGGTGCATGGTCATCGGCTCGCGGCCCCCCACCTTGCTCGCCCGGCTCACCGCGCCGGGGTCGAGCTGGCTGTGCAGCCGGGTCTTGGGCTGGTTCGAGATCAGGTGCAGCGGATAGGTCGACGCCGCCGCCGCGCCCAGCCACTCATAGGGCTCGATCCAGGCCGGGTGGCCGGGGAAGTCGTCATAGCCGAACGAGGCGACCCGCTCGGAGAAGATCTCGATGCGCCCGCTCGGCGTCGCCAGCGGATGCCCGCCCGGGTCGCGGCGGAACTCCTGCATCATCACCTGCTCGCGCTCGGGCGGCGGCAGCTCGGCGGTGCCGCGCTCGCGCAGCTCCTCCAGCGTGGGCAGCTCGAAGCCCGCCTCGGCGGCGCGCTGGCGCGCCTGGTCCCACAGGTGGCGGATCCAGTCCTCGGGGCTGCGCCCCTCGGTGAAGCGCTCGGCCACGCCCAGCCGCCGCGCCAGGCCCGAGAAGATGGCATAGTCGTCGCGCGCCTGGGCGAACGGCTCCACCGCCTGGCGCATGGCGACGATGGTCGGCTCCCAGTGCGTCATGGCGATGTCCTCGCGCTCCAGCACCGTGGTGGCGGGGAACACGATGTCGGCGTGGCGCGCCATCGGCGTCCACCAGATCTCGTTGACGATCACCGCCTCGGGGCGCCGCAGCGCGCGCACCAGCTTGCCCAGCTCCTGCTGGTGATGGAACGGGTTGCCGCCGGCCCAGTAGACCAGCCGGATGTCGGGATAGCTCAGCCGCCGGCCGTTGAAGTCGTAGTCCTCGCCCGGATGCAACAGCGCGTCCGAGATGCGCGCCACCGGGATCGCCGTCTTCACCTCGTTGATCCCCTGCGGCAGGGCGGGGAACTTGAATGGCCTGACCGAGTTGCCGATGCCGTTCTCCGAGGCATAGCCGATGCCGAAGCCGCCGCCGGGCAGGCCGATCTGGCCCAGCATCGCGGCCAGCACGATCGCCATCCAGCAGGGCTGCTCGCCGTGGTCGGCGCGCTGGATCGCCCAGGCCACCGTGATCATGGTCCGGCTCGCCGCCATGCGCCGGGCGAGCCGCCGGATCGCCCCGGCCTCGAGCCCCGAGATCGCCGCCGCCCAGTCCGCGTCCTTGGGCTGGCCGTCGCTCTCGCCCATGAGATACGGCGCGAAGCGCTCGAAGCCGACCGTGCAGCGGGCCAGGAAGTCGCAGTCGTGCAGCCCCTCCGCGACCAGCGTGTGCGCCAGCCCCAGCATGATCGCCGTGTCGGTGTTGGGCCTGGGCGCCAGCCACTCGGCGCCGACCTCGTCGATCGCGTCGCTCGCCTGCGGGCCGATCAGCACGAAGTCGCAGCCGTTGGCCCTGGCCGCCTTCAGCGACTCGCGCAGCACGTGCCGCCCGACGCCGCCCGAGGTCACCTGCGCGTTCTTCGCCGGCAGGCCGCCGAACATCACCATCAGCTTGGTGTGCTCGGCGATCACCGGCCACGAGGTCGCGCCGTCCAGCACCACCTCGCCGAACTTGCCGACCACGTGCGGGCTGAGGTTGTTCACCGCCGCGTAGGAATAGTTGTCGGTGTGCGCGACATAGCCGCCGATGCAGTTGAGGAAGCGGTGGATCTGGCTCTGCGCGTGGTGGAAGCGCCCCGCGCTGGCCCAGCCGTAGGAACCGCCGAAGATCGCCGCGTTGCCGTGCTCGGCGGTGACGCGGCGAAGCTCGCCCGCCGCGATGTCCAGCGCCTCGTCCCAGGGCACCGCGACGAACGGCTCGCGCCCGCGCCCCGACCGGTCGGCCGCGGGCCCCGCCTTCAGGAACCCCTTGCGCACCGTGGGCCGGCCCACCCGCGTCGGGTGGTCCACCATGTCGACGATCCCCGGCCCGATCTGCGCCGGGTCGGGGTCGCGCTCCCAGTCGCGCACGGCCTTCAGCCGCCCGCCCTCGACCTCGGCATGATAGGTGCCCCAGTGGGTGGCGAAGGGGGTGACCCTGCGCGCGCTCCGATCGTCCATGGCGTTGCCTCCCGCCGGCCCGTGCCGGCGTCACACTAGCAGGCCGCGGAACCGCCGCAAGGCCGCGCTCAGGCGGGCTTGATGAAGCTGTTCTGGCGCAGGTCGCGCACCGCCTGCTCGATCTCGGCCTGCGTGTTCATCACGATCGGCCCGTACCAGGCCACCGGCTCGCGGATCGGCCGGCCCGAGACCAGCAGGAAGCGCACGCCCTCCTCGCCCGCCTGCACCTCCACGTCGTCGCCGCGGTCGAACACCACCAGCGAGCGGTTGCCGGTGGTGTCGCGCACCATGACCTCCTCGCCGTCGACCTGCCGCTCGTGCAGCGCGCCGAAGGGCTTCGACGCCGCGGCGAAGCGACCCGAGCCGGCGAAGACATAGGCGAAGGCGTGCCGCTCGACCTCGACCTTGAGGCGCTTTTTCACCCCCGGCGGCACCGAGATGTCGAGGTAGCGCGGATCGGCCGCGATCCCGTCCACCGGGCCGCGCCGGCCGCGGAACTCGCCGCACACGATGCGGATCACCGTGCCGTCGTCGTCGATCATCTGCGGGATCTCGGCGCCCGGCACGTCCTGATAACGCGGCGCCGTCATCTTCAGCGACGAGGGCAGGTTGGCCCACAGCTGGAAGCCGTGCATGCGGCCCTGCGCGTCGCCCTGCGGCATCTCCTGGTGCAGGATGCCGCGCCCCGCCGTCATCCACTGCACGTCGCCCGCGCCCAGGCGGCCCGAGTTGCCCAGGCTGTCGCCGTGCTCCACCGTGCCGGCCAGCACGTAGGTTATGGTCTCGATGCCGCGGTGCGGGTGCCAGGGAAAGCCGCGCAGATAGTCCTCGGGCCGCTCGTTGCGGAAATCGTCGAACAACAGGAACGGGTCCAGCTCCGAGGTGTCGCCGAAGCCGAAGGCGCGGTGCAGCTTGACGCCGGCGCCCTCCATGGTCGGCGTCGCCGCGGCAATCCGCTTCACGGGCCTGATCGACATCTCGCGCCTCCTCGCCGGTTTCTGCTCCCAACAGATAGGCGCCCCACCCGCTCCGCACCAGACGCCGCGCATTGCCGCCCGGCGCCGGGTCCGTTCTCGGCCGGCGCACAATCGGGCCACCCCGGCGCGCGCGATTTGACGGGGGTCAAGGCGCGCCGCCCCCGCCTGCGCGAGAATGCACCCATCGCCAGCGGGGCGAGTCGATTCTCGACCACCTGTCATGAGGAGCACGACGATGGCCCGCACTCTGCCAAGCCTGATGCGCAGGAACGGCGACGTGCCGTTCTTCGACCTGCATCGCGAGATCGACCGGGTCTTCAACGAGTTCACCCGGGGCATGCCCAAGCTGGGCGAGCCCTGGGAGGGCGGGCTGAAGCCGGACATGGACGTGAAGGAGACCGACAAGGCGATCGAGGTCTCGATCGAGCTTCCGGGCCTTAGCGAGAAGGAGGTGGACGTCTCGGTCACCGACCGCCTGCTCACCGTGAGCGGCGAGAAGAAGACCGAGGCCGAGCGCAAGGACGAGGACTACCACGTGATGGAGCGCGCATACGGGCGCTTCTCGCGCTCGGTCACGCTCCCCTTCGAGCCGGACCCCAGGAAGGTCGAAGCCAAATTCGCCAAGGGCGTGCTGACGCTCACCGTGCCGAAGTCGCCCGAGGTCACGGCCAGGACCAGGAAGATCGCGATCAAGCCAACCGCCTGACCGGGATCGTCCGCACCGCGCCCGCCACCCGGCGGGCGCGGCCTAGTGCGTGAGCTTCGCGATCAGCCGCTCGATCATGCCCAGGCACTGCTCGAGCTGCTCGACGGCGACGAACTCGTCCGCCTTGTGCGCCTGGGCGATGGAGCCCGGGCCGCACACCACGGTCGAGACCCCCATGCGCTGGTAGAGCCCGGCCTCGGTGCCGAACGAGACCACATCACGGGTGTTGCCCCCCGTGAGCTCGGCCACCAGGTTGCAGGCCTCGGACTCGGCCATCGGCTCGAGCCCCGGCACCTCGCCGATCACCTCGGTCTCGATGCCGGCCTCGGGATAGACGCGCTGCATCGCGGGCAGCAACATGTCGCTGACATAGCTCAGCATCTGGCGGTGCACGAACATGTAGTCGGCATTGGCGACCGGGCGCATCTCCCAGTCCACCTCGGCGTTGTCGGCGATGACGTTGTGCGCCACACCGCCCGCCAGCCGACCCACCTGGATGGTCGACCAGGGCGGCTCGAAGCGCGAGCCGTCGGGCGCGCGTTCCTTCAGCTCCTCGCGCAGCTCCAGAAGCTTGGCCACGTAGCGCACGGCATACTCGACCGCGCTCACGCCCTTGCCGGGCTGCGAGCCGTGGCCGGCCAGTCCCTTGAAGCGCGTGGTGTACTCGCACATGCCCTTGTGGCCCTCGATGATGCGCATGTCCGTGGGCTCGCCGATGATGCACACGGCGGGCCTGCGCCCGGCCGCCTCGACCGCCTTGAGCATCACCTGGGCGCCCAGGCAGCCGACCTCCTCGTCATAGGTCAGCGCCAGGTGGATCGGCCGCTTCAGCTTCGCCTCGGCCATGCGCGGCGCCAGCGCCAGGGCGCAGGCGATGAACCCCTTCATGTCGCACGAGCCGCGGCCGAAGATGCGCCCGTCGAGCTCATTGGCCGCGAAGGGGTCGGTGGACCACTCCTGCCCCTCGACCGGGACCACGTCGGTGTGGCCCGACAGCACGATGCCCCCGTCCGTGTCCGGCCCGATGGTGACGAACAGGTTCGCCTTGGTTCCGGTCACCGGGTCCACGGTCATGTCCGTCTGCACGCCCAGCGCGTCCAGCCGCGCCGCGCACCAGGCGATCAGCTCGAGGTTCGAATCCGCCGAGACCGTCGGAAAGGCGATCAGGTCTCCCAGGATCGCCCGGGTGTCGTCGAGCAGGCTCATCGCTTGACGAACAGCTGGCGCGGATAGTTGGCGAGGCACTCGGCCGGGCCGTCCTCGCGCACCACCAGCGGCTCGGTGATCTCCAGCCCCCAGTCCTCCTGCCAGATCGCCGGCATGAAGTGGAAGGTCATGCCCGCCTCAAGCGGCGTCTCGTCCTCGGGCCGGATCGAGAAGGTGCGCTCGCCCCAGTCCGGCGGATAGCTCAGCCCGATCGGATAGCCGCAGCGTCCCTCGCGCTTGATGCCGCGCTTATGCAGCACCTTGTAGAACGCCTTGGCCACGTCGCCCGCGGTGTTGCCGGGCCGCGCCGCCGCCATGCCCTCGTCGATGCCCTCGAGCACCGCCGCCTCGGCCGCCAGCATGTCCTTGGGCGGCTCGCCCAGGAAGATCGTGCGGCACAGCGGCGCGTGATAGCGCCGGTAGACCCCGGCGATCTCGAAGAAGGTGCCCGCGCCCTCCTCGAAGGGCCGGTCGTTCCAGGTCAGGTGCGCGGCCGAGGCGTCCTTGCCGCTGGGCATCAGCGGTGCGATGGCGGGGTAGTCGCCGCCGAAGTCCACGCCCTCGTGCTCGGCGCCCCACAGGCCGGTGTAGTAGATCTCGGCCGCCACCTCGTTCTTGCGCTTGCCCGGCGTCATGATCTCGAAGATGCGCGCGTGCATGCGCTCGACGATGCGCGCGGCGCGGCGCATGTACAGAAGCTCGGTCGGCGACTTCACCGCCCGCTGCCAGTTGACCAGCGCGGTGGCGTCGACAATGCGGCTGTCGGGCATGGCCGCGGTCAGCACCTGATGCGCCTTGGCCGAGTAGTAGTAGTTCTCCAGCTCCACACCGATGGTGCGCCCGCCCCAGCCGCGCTCGCGGATCAGGGTCGCCAGATGGTCCATCGGGTGGCGCACCGTCGACATCACGTAGTGGTCCGGGTAGCCGATGATGTCGTCGGGGTCCATGTAGCAGGTGCGCAGGCCGCCCGTGGCGTCCATGACGCGGCCCCAGAACACCGGCGCGCCCTCGGGCCCGACCAGCACGCCCTGGTGGACGTAGAAGCTCCAGCCGTCATAGCCGGTCAGCCAGGCCATGTTGGACGGGTCGGAGATGAACATCACCTCGACGCCGGCCGCGTCCATGGCGCGGCGGACACGGTCGAGGCGATCGGCATATTCCTCACGGCTGAACGGGAGATCGACGTCGGGCATAAGCGCAGTCCTCCACCCTCGGGGCCCGCGGCCCCAGGTTTTCATGCCCTTCATTTAGGGCAAAGGCCCCCGTCCGGTTGCCCCGTTTCGACGGTTGCGCATGAAATCGCGACGGACTGGCTCGGTGCGGTCAGGCAACGAGCCGTCCGGCCCGCGCCCGATGCCGGGGCCAGGTCAACGGGGTCAGGTCACCGGGGTCAGGTCACCGGGGTCAGGTCGCCGGGCCCGGCTCACGCCGCCGCGCGCAGCCGGGCCAGCACGGCGCGAAAGCGCGCCTCGACCGACTCGCGGGCGAAATGCCGCCCGCCCGCGACCAGCCGGCGCCCGGCCGACCAGACATCGCTGACCTCCCGCGCATCGCCGGTGAAGACCCAGCCGTCCAGCGCCATGTCGCCGGCGAGCCCGGCGAGCGCCAGCGCCTCGGCGTCCAGCGCCACCAGATCGGCGAGCCGCCCCGCCTCGATGGCGCCCGCGTTGCGCCCCAGCGCCCGCGCGCCGCCGGCCAGCACTGCCTCATAGAGCGTGCGCCCGGTCGAGCGCGGCCCCGCCAGCACCGCCCGCGCCCGGTCGCGCAACCGCTGCGAGTATTCCAGCGTGCGCAGCTCCTCGCTCAGCGAGATGCGGATGTTGGAATCCGAGCCGACGCCGAGCAGGCCCCCGGCCTCGCGATAGGCCACGGCCGCGAAGATGCCGTCGCCCAGGCTTGACTCGGTGATCGGGCACAGCCCCGCAACCGCACCCGCGTGCGCCAGCGCGGCGGTCTCGGCGGCGTCCATCTGCGTGCAGTGGATCAGGCACCAGCGCCGGTCCGCGCCGATCCGGTCGAGCAACAGCGCCACCGGCCGCGCCCCATGCGCCGCCTCGACCTCGGCCACCTCCGCGGTCTGCTCCGCGGCATGGATATGCACAGGATCTCCGGGTCTTAGCCGCGCAACCTCGACCACCGCGTCAGGCGGCACCGCGCGCAGGCTGTGCGGCGCCACGCCGATCCGCGTGTCGTCGGCAAGCGCCTTCGCGGCCCGCGCCGCTCCTTCAAGGATCCGGCTGAAACGCCCGGGATCGCACGAAAATCTCAGTTGCCCGCCGGTCAGCGGCCGCCCGTCGCAGCCGCCCTGCATGTAGAGCACCGGCAGAAGCGTCAGGCCCAGCCCGGTCTCGGCCGCGGCGGAGACGATCCGCGCCGCCAGCTCCGCCGGCTCGTCATAGCTGCCGCCGCCCGAGGGGTTGTGCAGATAGTGGAACTCGCCCACCGCGGCATAGCCGGCCTCGGCCATCTCCACCTGCACCATGGCGGCGATCGCCTCCACGTCCTCGGGCGTCAGCGCCTCGAGGAAGCGGTACATCGTCTCGCGCCAGGTCCAGAAGCTGTCCGAGCCCGCCGGGTTGCGCCCCTCGCTCATCCCCGCCATCGCCCGCTGGAACGCGTGGCTGTGCAGGTTGCCCGGCGCCGGCAGCAGGATGCGGCCCGCCAGCCGCTCGTCGCCCGGCCGGGGCGCGGCGCCGTCCTCGACCGCCGCGATCCGCCCGTCGGGCGCGATCGTGACCCGCACGTCGCGGGCCCAGCCCCCGGGCATGAGCGCGCGCTCGGCAAACAGGCTGGTCATCGGCGCATTTCCCCATTGACGGAACGTCTCCATACATATTTCACGGAAGGCGGACACGGGGCAATGCCACCCGGAAGGAGACCGCATGACCCCTTACGCGCTGGCCGAGCTGACCGCCGCCACCATGGTGCCGGGCGACGCGCCCTACGGCCTGATCGAGGACGCGCTGATCGCCGTGGCCGACGGCTCCATCGCCTGGATCGGCCCGCGCGAGCAGGCGCCGCGCGACGTGCAGGCGCTGCCCGTGCACAAGCAGGACGGCCGCCTCGCCACGCCGGGGCTGATCGACTGCCACACCCACATCGTGCATGGCGGCGACCGCGCCCGCGAGTTCGAGATGCGGCTCGAGGGCGCGTCCTACGAGCAGGTCGCCCGCGCCGGCGGCGGCATCGCCTCGACTGTCAAGGCCACCCGCGCCGCCGACGAGGACGACCTGGTCGACTCCGCCCTGCCCCGCCTCGACGCCCTGATCGCCGAGGGCGTGACCACCATCGAGGTCAAGTCCGGCTACGGGCTCGACATCGCCACCGAGCTGGCCATGCTGCGCGCCGCCCGCCGCCTCGCGGCCAAGCGCGACGTCGAGGTGGTGACCTCGTTCCTCGGCGCCCACGCCGTGCCGCCCGAGCTGGCGGCCGACCCCGACGCCTATATCGACGAGGTCTGCATCCCCGCGCTCGAGCGCGCCGCCGAGGAGGACCTCGCCGACGCCGTCGACGGGTTCTGCGAGGGCATCGCCTTCAGCCCCGAGCAGATCGCCCGCGTGTTCGACCGCGCCACCGACCTCGGCCTGCCGGTGAAGCTCCACGCCGAGCAACTGTCCAATCTCGGCGGCGCCCAGCTCGCCGCCTCCTACGGCGCGCTCTCGGCCGACCACCTGGAATATCTCGACGAGGAGGGCGTGCGCGCCATGGCCGCGGCCGGCACCGCCGCCGTGCTGCTGCCGGGCGCCTTCTACACCCTGCGCGAGACGCACCTGCCCCCGGTCGACGCCTTGCGCGAGCACGGCGTGCCGATGGCGGTGGCGACCGACTGCAACCCGGGCTCCTCGCCGCTGACCTCGCTGCTCCTGGCCATGAACATGGCCTGCACCCTGTTCCGCCTGACGCCTGAGGAGGCGCTCGCCGGCACTACCCGCGTCGCCGCCCGCGCGCTCGGCCTCGACGACCGCGGGGTGCTGGCCGAGGGCGCCCGCGCCGACATCGCGCTGTGGGACGTGCGCCACCCGGCCGAGCTCGCCTATCGCGTCGGCTTCAACCCGCTGCACCACCGCATCTTCGGGGGCACGCGATGACGCTGACGCTCGCCCCCGGCGCCACCCGGCTGGGCGAGCTCGCCCGCATCTGGCGCGAGGCCGTGCCGGCGCGGCTCGACCCCACGGCCCGCCCGGCCGTGGAGGGGGCGGCGCAGCGCATACGGATGGCCGCCGGCGGCAACGAGCCCGTCTACGGCGTCAACACCGGCTTTGGAAAGCTCGCCCAGGTGCGCATCCCGCCCGGCGACACCGCGCGGCTGCAGCGCAACCTGATCCTGTCGCATTCGGCCGGCGTCGGGCCGGCGCTACCCGCCGGGGTCGTGCGCCTGACCATGGCGCTCAAGCTGCTCTCGCTCGGCCGCGGCGCCTCCGGAGCGCGCTGGGCGGTGATCGAGCAGCTCGAGGCCCTGCTCGCCGCCGACCTCTTGCCGGTGATCCCGGCGCAGGGCTCGGTCGGCGCCTCGGGCGACCTCGCGCCCTTGGCCCACATGACCGCGGTCATGCTCGGCGAAGGCGAGGCCGAGTTCCGCGGCCGCCGCATGCCGGCCCACGCCGCGCTCTCGGCCGCCGGCCTCAAGCCGCTCGAGCTGGGCGCCAAGGAGGGGCTGGCGCTGATCAACGGCACCCAGGTCTCCACCGCGCTGACGCTCGCCGGGCTGTTCGAGGCCTGGCGCGCCACCACGACCTCGCTCATCACCGGCGCGCTGTCGACCGACGCCGCGATGGGCTCGCCCACCCCGTTCCGCGCCGAGATCCACGAGCTGCGCGG
>NZ_JBZSYN010000066.1:0-4756 GCF_058622915.1 Thermohalobaculum sp.
GTACTCGGCGGTGACCCAGCCCAGCCCGCTGCCCCTGAGCCAGGGCGGCGGCTTGGCCTCGATCGAGGCGGTGCACAGCACGTGCGTGTCGCCGGCGCGGATCAGCGCCGAGCCCTCGGCGTGGCGGGTGACGCCGGTCTCAATGGTGACGGCGCGAATCTCGTCGGCGCGGCGGCCGGATGGACGCATAGGTAGCCTCCCTCGGTGGTGGTCGGCGCCCGTTTAGCGAACCGCGCCGTGGGCGTCCAGCGCCGCACGGGCGCGTTGACCGGGCAATCCGCGGTCATTACCTCTAGCAGCGACCGATTTTCACGCGGAGCGGCAGCACCACGGATGGCCGAGAGCTCCACCAGCCTCGACGACCTGAACGAGCGCAGCCGGGTGATCTTCCGGCAGCTGGTCGAGACCTATCTGGCCACCGGCGAGCCGGTCGGCTCGCGCACGTTGGCGCGCGCGACCGGCATGGGGCTGTCTCCCGCGACCATCCGCAACGTCATGCAGGACCTCGAGGAGATGGGCCTGCTCGGCAGCCCGCATGTCTCGGCCGGCCGGGTGCCGACGCAGATGGGCCTCAGGATGTTCGTCGACGGCGTGCTCGAGATCGGCGACATCTCGGTGGCCGAGCGCACCCGGATAGAGCGCTCCATTGCCGGCCATGCCGACGACATCGGCGGCATGCTCGACGAGGCGGGCACCCTGCTTTCGGGCCTGTCGCACTGCGCCAGCCTGATCTACGCGCCCAAGCTGGAGGCGCCGATCCGGCATGTCGAGTTCATCCCGCTGGCCCATGACCGGGCGCTGGCGATCCTGGTCACCGCGGACGGGCAGGTGGAGAACCGCCTGTTCCACCCGCCGCCGGGACTGACGCCGGCGGCGATGGTCTCGGCGGGCAACTTCCTCAGCGCGCATCTCAGGGGCCGCACGCTGTCGGAGGCGCACGAGGTGATCCAGCGCGAGATCGAGGCCTCGCGCGCCGAGCTCGACGCGCTCGCCGCCAGCCTGGTCGAGCGCGGCGTGGCGCTGTGGAACGAGGACCAGTCCGGCCTGCCCGAGCGCCTCATCATCCGCGGCCGCGCCAACCTGTTGGAGCCCGGCCAGGCCGAGGAGGAGATCGAGCGCATCCGGCTCCTGTTCGACGACCTTGAAACAAAGCGCGACATCGCCCAACTCATCGACCTGGCCGAGCAGGGCGACGGCGTGAAGGTGTTCATCGGCTCCGAGAACAAGCTATTCTCGCTCTCGGGGTCGTCCCTGGTGATCTCGCCCTACACGGATGCGCGGCGGCGGATCATCGGCGCCATCGGGGTGATCGGGCCGACGCGACTGAACTACGGGCGGATCGTGCCGATCGTGGACTACACCGCCCGCCTCGTCGGCCGGGTACTGGCCGGGGATGGCGGCGGCAATCAGGCGAAGGAGAGGCTAGGCGAGTGATGTCGAAGCACAAGGCAAAGAAGGCGGAGACCGGGACGGCGGACAGCGGCGGGGATGCCGACCACGCGGCGGAGCTCGAGGCCGCGCAGGCCGGCGCGCCCGACTCGCACGGCGAGGCGCTTGACGCCGACGCGGTCGCCCGGCTCGAGGCCGAGGCCGCCGAGCTCAGGGACCGGCTGCTGCGCGCGCTCGCCGAGTGCGAGAACGTGCGCCGCCGCGCCGACCGCGAACGGCAGGAAGCGGCGGAGTATGGCGGCACCAAGCTCGCCCGCGACCTGCTGGCGGTCTACGACAATCTGGAGCGCGCGCTGAGCCATGCCGACGAAGCGTCGCGCGAGACGGCCGGCCCGCTGATCGAGGGCGTCGAGCTGACCCGGCGCGAGCTTCTCAACGCCTTCGCCAAGCACAAGATCGAAAAGTTCAGCCCCGAGCGCGGCGCCAAGTTCGACCCGCATTTCGAGCAGGCCATGTACGAGGCCCCGGTCCCCGGCGCCAAGCCCGGCACGGTGATCGAGGTGATCCAGGCCGGCTTCACCATCGCCGGCCGGCTGCTGCGCCCCGCGCTGGTCGGGGTCGCCAAGGCCGCTCCGGCCGAGCAGGCGGCCGGGGCCGAGGCGGGCGCGGGCCCGGGCGACGGCGCGGGCTGAGGGCCGCCCCGGACGCTGGCGGCCAAGCGGGGCGGCCAAGCGAGGCGGCCAAGCGGGGCGGCCGAGCGGGGCGGCCAAGCGGCACAGGCCGGGCCCGCCCAGACGCCGGGCAATCCGCGCCGCGCACAGCGATGCCGATTCGCAGACCTTAGCGATTTCAATATGTTACGCGGCTGTGCAATGTGCATACCCGCGGCGTGGCGCGCTCAGGCGCTCTTCACCACCCTCAGCGTCAGGTTGATCCGACCGCCCTCGGGCAGAAGATCGTCCCGGCCGAAATAGACCCGCTCGATGCCGTGATAGGCCAGCCGCGCCGGCCCGCCCATCACGACCACGTCGCCCGAGCCCAGCACCACGCTCTCGCTCGGCCCCTTGCGGCTGGTGCCGCCCATGCGAAAGCGCGCCGGGTCGCCGAGCGAGATCGAGACCACCGGCGCGGCGAAGCCCGCCTCGCCCTCGTCTGCATCGCGGTGCATCCCCATGCGCGCGCCCTCGCCGTACCAGTTGACCAGGCAGCAGTCGGGCGCGTCCGCCCAGCCCGAGACCGCCCGCCAGACCGCCAGCACGCTCATGGGGATCGGCGGCCAGGGCCGGCCGGTCTCGGGGTGGGCGGCTGCATAGGCATAGCGCCCGCGCTCGATCACCCAGCCCAGCCGGCCGG
The DNA here is from genome assembly GCF_058622915.1 of Thermohalobaculum sp. NCBI lineage: Bacteria > Pseudomonadati > Pseudomonadota > Alphaproteobacteria > Rhodobacterales > Paracoccaceae > Thermohalobaculum > Thermohalobaculum sp. Next base: position 2,743 of record NZ_JBZSYN010000066.1, read on the forward strand.
CCGCGCTCATGCGCACGCTCATCGGCCGGCCCCAGGGCGTGACCGGCCGCACCAGCGGCGCCGCGGCGATCACGGCGCGGATGTCCGCGGCCATCGCCTCCTGCGCCGGGCGGTCGAGGAAGCCGGGCGTCAGCCGGAAGCCCATGATCTCGATGTCGTCCTCGCGGCACATGCTCGGCCTTTCCTCGGGCGCGCCCGTCTTTCCGCGTTGCTCCGGCCGACTCGCGGGTCTATCGTCGGCGCGGATGGTTCGAAGCGGGGGGCGCCTGACCATGCTGCATCGTCTCTTTGTGGCCGTTGGCCTCGTGGCCGCCGCGGCCAGCCTCGGCGCCTGCAGGACCACCGGCGTGGTCAAGCAGGTGCTCGGTACGTCCCTGGGCGGCACCTACGACTACTCCTCGCTGCGGCTGCCGCTCGACGTGAAAACGAGCCACAGCGTCGTCGTCGCGGTGATCGACGACCGGCCCGCCGTCGTCAAGGGCGACAAGTCGCCCGCCTTCGTCGGCACCATTTCCGGACGCTACCGCAACGACGTCGACGTCACCACCAAGTCCAACGAGCCCCTCGCCGGCGTGATCGCCGACGCCATCACCGCCGGCCTGCGGGCGCGGGGCGTCACCGCCAGCGCCGTGCCGACGGTGAAGCCGGGCGCCGACCCGCAGGCGCTGGCCGCGGCCCGTGCCGCCGGCGCCGAGCGGCTTCTGGTCGTGCACATCGGCGCCTGGCAGACCCACGCCGTCGTGCGGGTCGAGGCGAAGTGGCAGTTCGAGGCGGACGTGTTCGACCGCTCCGGGAAGCTTTTGGGCCAGCGCCGGACCCAGGGCGCGGAGACCATCGGCACCGCGGGATTCGACGAGAAGACCAACGAGCTGGCGGTCGCGGCGCTGCGCCAGCACCTGGTCTACCTGATCGGCGACCCGGCGATCACCAGGGCGCTGGAGGGCCCGTGAGGCGACGGCCGGCCCGGCCCGTTGCAGCCCCGCCGGCCGCTGCCTATATAGCCGCCGGGAACACAATGTGAGCCTCGGACCCGCAACGGGACCGCAGTCAGGGGGCCGTGTCCGGACCCTGCAGCCGATCGCCAAGAGAGGGAATTGACTATGTCGAAAGTCATCGGAATCGACCTCGGAACCACGAACTCCTGCGTCGCCGTGATGGAAGGGTCGCAGGCCAAGGTCATCGAGAACGCCGAGGGCGCGCGCACCACGCCCTCGATGGTCGCCTTCAACCAGGAGAGCGAGATGCTGGTCGGCCAGCCGGCCAAGCGCCAGGCGGTGACCAACCCCGAGGGCACCATCTTCGCCGTCAAGCGCCTGATCGGGCGCCGCCACTCCGACCCGACGGTCGAGAAGGACCGCAAGATGGTCCCCTACCAGATCGTCCAGGGCAACAACGGCGACGCCTGGGTCGAGGTGCGCTCGAAGAAGTACTCGCCCAGCCAGATCTCGGCCTATGTGCTGCAGAAAATGAAGGAGACGGCCGAGCGCCATCTCGGCGAGAAGGTCGAGAAGGCGGTCATCACGGTGCCCGCCTACTTCAACGATTCCCAGCGCCAGGCCACCAAGGACGCCGGCAAGATCGCCGGTCTCGAGGTGCTGCGCATCATCAACGAGCCGACCGCCGCGGCGCTCGCCTACGGGCTCGACAAGAAGGGCGACAAGACGGTCGCGGTCTACGACCTCGGCGGTGGCACCTTCGACATCTCGATCCTCGAGATCTCCGAGGGGCTGTTCGAGGTCAAGTCGACCAACGGCGACACCTTCCTCGGCGGCGAGGACTTCGACATGCGCCTCGTCGGCTACCTCGCCGACGAGTTCAAGAAGGAGCAGGGCATCGACCTGCGCAACGACAAGCTCGCGCTGCAGCGCCTCAAGGAGGCCGCCGAGAAGGCCAAGATCGAGCTGTCCTCGGGCACCCAGACCGAGATCAATCTGCCCTACATCACCGCCGACTCCTCGGGCCCCAAGCACCTGACCATGAAGCTCAGTCGGGCCAAGTACGAGAGCCTGGTCGA
>NZ_JBZSYN010000067.1:0-15379 GCF_058622915.1 Thermohalobaculum sp.
CCCATGTGCAGGCGCCGACCGCGGGCTCGGTGGTGCTGGCCGCCATCCTGCTGAAGCTCGGCGGCTACGGCTTCCTGCGCTTCAGCCTGCCGATGTTCCCGGTCGCCTCCGACGTGATGAGCGGTTTCGTCTTCACCCTCTCGGTGATCGCCATCGTCTACACCTCGCTGGTGGCGCTGATGCAGGAGGACATGAAGAAACTCGTCGCCTACTCCTCGGTGGCGCATATGGGCTTCGTCACCATGGGTATCTTCGCCGCCAACCAGCAGGGCGTGGACGGCGCGGTATTCCAGATGCTCAGCCACGGCTTCGTGTCGGGCGCCCTGTTCCTCGTGGTCGGGGTCATCTACGACCGCATGCACACGCGCGAGATCGCCGCCTTCGGCGGGCTGGTCAACCGGATGCCGGTCTATGCCGCCGTGTTCATGCTGTTCACGCTGGCCAATGTGGGCCTGCCCGGCACCTCAGGCTTCGTCGGCGAGTTCCTCTCTCTGGTCGGCGTCTACCAGGCCTCGACCTGGACCGCCTTCTTCGCGGCGACCGGCGTGATCCTCAGTGCCAGCTACGCGCTGTGGCTGTATCGCCGGGTGGTGTTCGGCGAGCTGATCAAGGAGAGCCTGAAGACCATCCGCGACCTGGACCGGCGCGAGCTGACCTGCTTCGTCCCGCTCGTCGTCATGGTGCTGCTGCTGGGCGTCTACCCGAGCCTCGCGACCGACCTGTTCGGGCCGACCGTCGGCTCGCTTTTGCAGGGCGTGCACACCGCGCTCGCCCAGGCCGGGCACCACGTGCAGCTGGCGCAGCGCTGAGGATATGACTGGGGGATCTGGCGAATGAGCGGCTACATCGCACTGGCCTTGCCGGAGATCTTCATGGCGCTGGGCGCCATGGCGCTCCTGATGCTCGGCGTCTACGGCGGGCAGGAGCGGCAGACCCAGCGCATCGTCTGGGGCGCGGCGGCGCTCATGCTGGCGCTGGGCTTCTGGATCGCGACCGGCGGCGCGCCGCAAGGCCGCGCCTTCGGCGGCGACTTCATCATGGACGACTTCTCGCGCTTCACCAAATCCATGATCCTGTTCGCCTCGCCGCTGATGCTGCTGATCGGCGAGGACTATCTCGAGCGGCGCGGCATCCTGCGCTTCGAGTTCCCGATCCTCATCCTCACCGCCACGCTCGGCATGATGCTGATGGTCTCGGCGGGCGGGCTGATCCCGCTCTACATGGGGCTTGAGCTGCAGTCGCTCTCGCTCTACGTGATCGCGGCGTTCAACCGCAATTCGGTGCGCTCGACCGAGGCCGGGCTCAAGTACTTCGTGCTCGGCTCGCTGTCCTCGGGCATGCTGCTCTACGGCGCCTCGCTGGTCTACGGCTACACCGGCTCGGTGCAGTTCGCCACCATCGCCCAGGTGATCCAGAGCAACGGCGTGGGCCTCGGGCTGACCTTCGGCCTGGTCTTCATCTGCGCGGCGCTGGCCTTCAAGATCTCGGCCGTGCCCTTCCACATGTGGACGCCCGACGTCTACGAGGGCTCGCCCACCGCGGTGACCGCCTTCTTCGCCACCGCGCCCAAAATCGCCGCCGGCGCGCTGTTCGCCCGGGCGCTGTTCGCCGGCTTCGGCCACGCGGTCGAGGCCTGGCAGCAGATCCTCATCTTCATCTCGGTCGCCTCGATGTTCCTCGGCGCCATCGCGGCGATCGGGCAATGGAACCTCAAGCGGCTGATGGCCTATTCCTCGATCGGCCACATGGGCTACGCGCTGGTCGGTCTGGCCGCCGGCACGCAGGAGGGCGTCCAGGCCTTCCTGATCTACCTCGTCATCTACCTGGTGATGAACGTCGGCATGTTCAGCTTCATCATCGCGATGGAGCGCGACGGCCAGCCCGTGGTCGGCATCTCCGACCTCTCGGGGTTGGCGCGCACCCGGCCCACCCAGGCGCTGGCGCTGGCGGTGCTGCTGTTCTCGCTGGCCGGCATCCCGCCGCTGGTCGGCTTCTTCGCCAAGTTCTTCGTGTTCAAGGCGGCGGTGGACGCAGGGCTGACGCCGCTCGCCGTGACCGGGGCCATCGCCAGCGTGATCAGCGCCTACTACTATGTGAACATCATCCGCGTGATGTACCTGGCCGAGCCCGACAAGCCGCTCGACCTGCGCCTCGGCGTGCTGCGCTCGGCGGCGCTCGGCGGCGCGGCGATCCTGATGGCGGGCGCTTGGCTGCCCTTCCTCGGCGGCCTCGGCGTGCCCGAGCTGGCGCTCGGCGCGGCGCAGGCGCTGATCCACTAGATGGACGGCTGGCCTGCGGGCTACGACCGGCTGATCCTCGACGAGGTCGACTCGACGAACGCCGAGGCGCGCCGCCGGCTCGGCATCCCGCGCCCCTTGTGGATCGCTGCGCGGCGCCAGAGCGCGGGCCGCGGCCGGCAGGGCCGCTCCTGGAGCTCAGCGCCCGGCAACCTCGCCGCCACCCTGCTGATCGCGCGCGACGACCCGCCGGCAGCATTGGCGCGCCTGTCCTTCCATGCCGCGCTCGCGGTGGCCGATCTCCTTGCACTCTTCGCGCCCGGGGTGCCGATCGCCACCAAGTGGCCGAACGACGTGCTGGTGGGCGGCGCCAAGGCAGCGGGTATCCTGCTCGAGAACCTCGGTCCGAACGCCGGCCATGCGGCCAACCTCGCCATCGGCATCGGCGTCAATCTCGCCCACCACCCCGACCCCGCGACCTGCCGCTGGCCGCCCACCTCGCTGGCCGCCGAGACCGGCCGCGCGCCCGGCTTCGAGGAGGCGCTCACCGTCCTCGCCGCCCGCCTCGACCACTGGCTCGGGGTCGCGGACTTCGCCGCCGTGCGCACGGCGTGGCTGGCCCGCGCCACGCATCTGGGCAAGCGCATCGAGGTGGGCCTGCCCGACGCGACGCTCTTTGGCACCTTCGAAGATGTGGACGCCGAGGGCGCCCTTATCCTAAGAACCGCGCACGGCCCCAGGCGGATCACCGCGGGGGATGTTCATTTTGCGGAGTGAGCCCATGCTCCTCGCCATCGACGTCGGCAACACCAACACCGTCTTCGCGCTCTACGACGGCGAGAAATTCGTCGCCGAGTGGCGTTGCAACACGGAAAGCGTGCGCACCGCTGACCAGTATTTCGTCTGGCTGCGCGAGCTCATGCAGCACAACGGCCACGAGCCGGCGGTGATCGACGCGGTGGTGATCTCCAACGTCGCCCCGGCGACGCTGTTCAACCTGCGCGTGCTGTGCGACCGCTACTTCAACACCCGCCCGCTGGTGGTGGGCAAGCCCGAATGCAAGCTGCCGGTCAAGGTGCGCGTCGACACGCCGGCCGAGGTCGGGGCCGACCGCCTGACCAACACCGTCGCGGCCTATCACGACTATGGCGGCGAGCTGATCGTGGTCGACTTCGGCACCGCCACCACCTTCGACGTGGTCGCCCATGACGGCGCCTATGTCGGCGGCGTGATCGCGCCGGGGGTGAACCTCTCGCTCGACGCGCTGCACCATGCTGCCGCGCACCTGCCGCGCATCGACGTCACCATGCCCCCCCACGTGCTGGGCCGCAACACCGTGCACTGCATGCAGTCGGGCATCTTCTGGGGCTATGTCGGGCTGATCGAGGGCATCTGCGCGCGCCTGGCGACGGAACGCGGGCGCAAGATGCGCGTCATCGCCACGGGCGGTCTGGCGCCGCTGTTCGACCGCGGCACCGAGACGATCGAGATTGTCGACGGGGACCTGACCGTGAAGGGGCTGGTGCTCATCCACGAATTCAACAAGACAGGCAAGTATGGCTGATTCATCGGGCGGGCCGCTCGTCTATGTCGCCCTCGGCGGCGCTGGCGAGATCGGCATGAACTGCTATCTCTACGGCCTCGGCGCGCCGGACCGGCGCCGCTGGCTGATGGTCGATCTGGGCGTCGGCTTCGGCGACATGGAAAGCGCGCCGGGCATCGAGTTGGTGCTCCCCGATCTCGAGGCCCTGCTGCCCCAGCGCGACCGGCTCGAGGCCATCGTCGTCACCCATGGCCACGAGGACCATGTGGGCGCGCTGCCGCATCTTTGGCCGAAGCTGAAGGTGCCGATCTATGCGCGCCCCTTCGCCGCCGAGATCGTGCGCGCGAAGTTCGACGAGGCCGGCCTCGACCACGAGCCGATCCGCGAGGTCGACATTGGCCGGCGCATCGAGGCCGGGCCGTTTTCGGTGGAATGGCTCGACGTGACGCATTCGATCCCCGAGGGCTCGATGCTGGCGATCCGCACGCCCGTGGGCAACGTGCTGCATACCGGCGACTTCAAGATGGATCCCGAGCCGCTCCTGGGCCGGCCCTTCGACATCCACCCCTTCGAGGCGTTCGGCGCCGAGGGCGTGCAGGCCATGGCTTGCGACTCCACCAACATCTTCCTGCCTGGCCGCGCCGGCTCCGAGGCCGAGGTGGTGCCCGACATCCGCCGCCTGATCGCCGATGCGCCCGGCGCGGTGGCGGCGACCTCGTTCGCTTCGAACGTCATCCGGCTCAGGACCCTGGCGATCGCCGCGCGCGATGCCGGGCGCAGCATCGTCGTTGCCGGCCGTGCCATGCGCCAGATGATCGAGATGGCGGTCAAGACCGGGCAGGTGCCCGACTTCCCGCCCGTCGTCAGCGAGCGCGAGGCCGGGAACATCCCCGCCGGCAGCCTGTTCTACCTGGTCACCGGCAGCCAGGGCGAGGCGCGCGCCGCGCTCGCCCGCATCGCCAAGGGCACGCACCCGACGGTCAAGCTCAAGGAGGGCGACACGGTGCTGTTCTCCACCCGCACCATCCCCGGCAACGAGGCCGGCGTCCACCGTCTCTACAACGGTCTGAGCGAGGCGGGTGTGCGCGTCATCGACGCCGAGGTCGAGCGTATCCACGTCTCCGGCCACGCCCGGCGCGACGACCTGAAGCGGCTCTACCGCGCCATCCGGCCTCGCGTCTCGGTGCCGATCCACGGCGAGCACCGGCATCTGGTCGAGCACGCCCGCTCGGCGAAGGTCTGGGGCGTGCCGCAGGCGGTCGTCGCGCCCAACGGCACGGTGGTCCGCCTCGACGGCAACGATCCGGGTGTCGTCGAGCACGTCGAGACCGGCCGCGTCTATCTCGACGGCCGCGCGCATGTCGGAGCCATGGACGGCGTCATCCGCGAGCGCCTCAAGGCCGCGCGCAACGGCCACGTCGTCGTCGCCGTCACGGTCGACGCCGAGGGCGAGCTGGTCGCGGATTCGGAGGTGCGCTGCCTCGGCGCGCCCAGGGACGGCGAGGGCTGGCACGCGCCGCTCGACGAGATGATCGGCGAGGCGGTGGACGACGCCATCGACCGCGCGCCGAAGAAGGTGCGGCGCTCGGACACCGAGCTCGAGCAGGTCGCCACCCGCGCCGCACGCAGCGTCGCCGTGCATCACTGGGGCAAGAAGCCCGTGACCACGGTGATCGTGACGCGGCTGGAGGAGTGATCCCCGGCCGTCCGCGCGCCCGGCTCACTCGACCACCGTATCGGCCCCGGACTTGATCCGGGGCCTCTCGGAATCGGCGGCGCGAGCAGGGCCCCGGCTCGGGGGCCGGGGCCCGGTATCAGTCGCGTGACCCGGGTCGCGGCGGGGCCGTCGAGCCGCAACATGACGCGCGGACATGTCGCCCGTCGCGACCGGCATTATGTATCAAGCGCACCAAAGGTGCGGGCCGTGATTAGCCGCGCGATTCTGATCGGGTTAATCAGCCTCGTTGCCGGTATGGTAAACGTCCATCTTGCGCTCGCCGCCCCAAGCGCCTGTGAAAAAGAGACAGAACTTAGTTGTATGGGGCTCATCGAAAATATCATCGTACGTGAAGACCCCATGAACAAATATTGCCGCCTTTCGGTTGGCAATGTCCCGTTGGTATTGGGGCTCAAAGGGGATGGGGATTACGACATTTTCGATTGTGACAATTTTTCCGCTCGGCAGGATCGCTCGGGACCGTGCGGGCGGTTCTTTCTCGGGAACTGGCAGCGGGGCATCGGATGGATAGGGGCGAGCCGTGAAAGTGATTCTCGAAATCAAATTCTTGGCGGGAGTTTGCCCCGTATTTATGACGCCGACAATCGTTCCGGCAATTCCTCCTGGGCTCATATGCAATCTAACCGTGTCGATCCCGACATAGGCCCTTATTTGTCGCCGACCGATATCACTCGTAACGTCAACAGTATCTTCAGCGGCCTTCGCGGCGCGAATAGCCGCTTCAGTGCCCTTGCGGGATTCAACCAGCGTGCCACGGACCAGCCAAACAGCCCACGTGCTGACAAACAGCGCGAGAACGCCAGTTCCCGCCATGAGCCATTGCGCCCACGTATCCCCCCAGAATTGAAATGGGTTCCCTTGCGCTTCGCCATTTTTCTTATTGGCGGCGTTGTGATTATGAGCATCTGTGGTTGGTTGAGCTGGTGCGCCGGCCCCCTTGGCAACCGCCTGCGATTCTGGGGTGGCCTTTGGGGCGGCTTGAGCCTTTGCGGGCTGCTGTTCTATTGGCTGATCGGAACCAAGATTCTCTGGACCTTGGCCTATTACCACTAGGGGGAAGCATATCAGTCCAATCGCAAGGATTGCGCTCCGATAGCTTCTAAGCATTGGATCAAAAACACCGCCGAGAATTTACCCCTCGACAGCTTGTTTCGGATGTTCACCTCCTTGTCGTCAACCCCGATCTCCGCCAACCGTCGGGTAAGCTGGCCGTAGGTCACGCCATGGCGCTTCAACTCAGCCTTCAGGAGATTGGCAACGCGGGTCTCCCAGTCGGTGCGTTCCTGCATGGTATCGCCTCCGCGTAAAAAGGTATCGGAAACGATACATATGCCCTTGTAAGGGATACGTCAACGTACTATATACGTTACCAAGGTAACGAGGATAGTACGATGGCTCAACACTTCCTTCTCTCTGCCAAGGCCCGGACGCTCAAGCTCCGCGATATCTACCGCATGAGCGACGATCAGGCTTTCGAGACGTTCGCGAAGATCCGCTTCGCTGAGAACGGCGGCGAGCCTTTCTGCCCCGAGTGCGGTACGGTCGAGCCATACTTTATCTCGACGCGGCGCAAGTGGAAGTGCCGGGCCTGCGGCAAGTCCTTCTCGGCCACGTCGGGCACCATCTTCGCCAGCCGCAAGATGGACTTTGCCGACCTGCTGGCCGCGATCTGCATCTTCGTCAACTGCGCCAAGGGCATCTCGGCGTTGCAGCTCTCCCGCGATCTCGATTGCCAATACAAGACGGCCTACGTCCTGGCGCACAAGCTGCGCGAGGCGATGGCGAAGGGCAACGATGCCGTGAAGCTCGACGGCGCGGTTGAGGTCGATGGCGCCTACTTCGGCGGTCACGTCCGCCCGGAGAACCGCCGCGAGGACCGCAAGGACCGCCGGCTGGCCGAGAACAAGGACGCCGACCGCCGCGTCGTGATCGCGCTGGCGCAGCGCACCGGCCGCGTGCTGCCCTTCGTCGTGAAGCGCGAGGCCCAGGGCGTCGAGATCGTCCGGGGCCGCGTCTCGCTCGGCTCCATCGTCCACGCCGACGAAGCCTCGCATTGGGATATTCTCCACGCCCATTACGAGACGCGCCGCATCAACCATACCGAGATGTATTCGGACGGCGATGCCTGCACCAATCAGGCCGAAAGCTACTTCTCCCGCCTGCGCCGCGCCGTCACCGGCCAGCACCACCACGTCTCGCCGCAATACCTTTATCAGTACGCGAACGAGGCCGCGTGGCGCGAGGATCAGTGCCGCACCGACAACGGCGGGCAATTCAAGAAGCTGGCCACCGCCGCCCTGCACTCGCCGGTCAGCCGGGCGTGGAAGGGCTACTGGCAGCGGGCGGCGTGATCTGGGATCATTCTGTCGAAAGAATCGCGGTGATTGAAAATGGCAAAACAGAAAGAGCCAAGAGAAATTATTCTCGAGTTTTTAGATTCGTTACCGGAAACAATGAGATATGTTGTCTTTAGTGGAATTGCCTTGGCATTTAGAACCGGGCCCATTCCAAGCGAATGGAACTACAAACAAGATGTTCTTGATTATTTACATCCCAACAATGAGAACGAGCGAGCGATGAGGGCTATTTTAGTTTGTGCATGCGTTGATCACATTCTTACACGAAACAGGAAATTTGATTATCAAAGCTACATTGATGCTATGGACGAAACGGGGTCTACATTTCTGATGGCGAAGGCTCGTGAGAAACCTCTACAAGACAAGCACTTTGAGATTTCGGCTCGACGATGGATTCAGCTTCGCGACGGGCGATTGAGTCTTCGATCGCTTCAAGAATTTGAAAGGCGCACTTGGGACTGGACGCCATGGACGCCATAAGGATTCGGAACAAGGCATCGCGTTGACGGTCATTCATGCCGCTTCTCCCTTCTTAGGTTGGACTTGATGGAGCGAGGCGGGGCGCTATTCGGCTAATCGCTTCCTAGTCGCCTTCACCCGCTCCAGCACCGTGCGCCGCAGATCGGGATTGTCCGGGTCCAGCCCCTTCATGGCCATGACGCGGGCCACAAGCTCCCCATCCGTCATAGGCCCATTGGCGGTCCTGAGAATGCCCATGATGGCCCGTGGCAACTCACCCTTGGGAAAGAGCCGCCTGCAGGACTTGATGGGCCGTATGTCCTGCGGATCGCCCTCGTAGCCCATCAGCTTCAAGGTCTGGTCCAGCGCGGCCAGGTGCTGGCGCATTGCGGCGCAGCGGTCCTCGGCCTTGCGCAGCTCGCCGGAGATAACGGCGCGCTTGTGCTTCAGGGCATAGATGACCGGCGACTGAGCCATGCCGCCATTGTGGCGGATCAGCGGGTCGGAAGGCTATGCCGGGCTTGGTGCCGTTGATACATAATGCCGGTCGCGACGCGTTGACTATGAAAGCCGGGCACAGAGAGAATTCAATAAAATCAATGACATGACTATGTGGGCACGCGTGCCCACCCCGTCTGCGGGGGGCTCGGCGGCCGATCCGCTCCTAACCGGCCTCGCGCTGCTGGGCCGCTTCCAGCGCCTCGGCCGCGGCGAGCCACAGCGCCTCGGCGCGGTCCTGCGCCGCGACGATCTCGCCGCGCTTGGCCTGCAGCGCCTCGATGCGCTGCGCCGGCCTCTCGTAGAGCGCCGGGTCGGCGAGATGCCGGTCGATCTCGGCCAGCATGGCCGCGATCTTCTCGAGCCGTGCCTCCGCGGCCTGCAGCGCGGCCCTGAGCGGGGCGAGCGCCCGGCGCCCCTCGGCCGCCTCGCGCCGGCGCTCCTTGCGCTGGTTGGGGGCGCCGGCGCCGCCGCCGTTGCCGCCCTCGCGGGCGAGCAGCATCCGGCGGTAGCTCTCGAGGTCCTCCTCGTAGGGCACAACCCGCCCGCCGCGCACCAGCCACAGCCGGTCGGCCACCAGCTCGATCAGGTGGGCGTCGTGGGTGATCAGGATCACCGCGCCGCGATAGTCGTTCAGCGCCGTGACCAGCGCCTCGCGGCTTTCCATGTCGAGGTGGTTGGTCGGCTCGTCGAGGATCATCAGATGCGGTGCATCGAGCGCCGCCAGCACCAAAAGGAGCCGCGCCTTCTGCCCGCCCGAGAGCTTCTCCACCGGGTTCTCGGCGATCTCGACGCCGATCCCGCCGCCCGCCAGAATCGCCCGCAGCCTTGCGGGCGGCGCGTCGGGCCGGCGCCGCCGGATATGCTCGAGCGGCGTCTCGGCGGGCCTCAGCTCGTCGAGCTGGTGCTGGGCGAAATAGCCGACCCGGAGCTTCGGCGACGCGCGCCGGGTCCCCGCCATCGGCGCGAGCCGCCCCGCGATCAGCTTGGCCAGCGTCGACTTGCCCTCGCCGTTGGCGCCCAGGAGCGCGATGCGGTCGTCCTGGTCGATCCTGAGGTCCAGCCGCGTGAGCACCGCCCGGCCGTCATAGCCGGCGCTGGCGGCTTCGACGGTCATCAGCGGCGGCGCCAGCTCCTCGGGCTGAGGCAGCACGATGGCGGGCACCGGGTTCTCGATTGCCGCCGCGATCGGCTGCATGCGCTCGAGCAGCTTCAGCCGCGACTGGGCCTGCCGTGCCTTCGAGGCCTTGTAGCGAAAGCGGTCGACGAAGGCCTGGATATGCGCCCGCTCGGCCGCCTGCTTCTTCGCCATCGCCGCCTGCAGCGCCAGCTTCTCGCGCCGCACCCGGTCGAAGCTGTCGTAGCCCCCGGCGTAGACCGTGAGCCGCCTGTCGTGCAGGTGCACGATGTGCCCGACCGCCCGGTTCAAGAGCCCCCGGTCATGGCTGATCACCAGCGCCGTGTGCGGATAGCGCGCGAGGAAGCCCTCGAGCCAGGTCGCCCCCTCGAGGTCGAGATAGTTGGTCGGCTCGTCCAAGAGAAGGAGGTCGGGTGCGGAGAACAGCACCGCCGCCAGCGCCACCCGCATGCGCCAGCCGCCCGAGAACTCGGCCGAGGGGCGCGCCTGCGCCGCCGCGTCGAAGCCCAGTCCCGCGAGGATCGAGGCGGCCCGCGCCTCGGCCGAGTGGGCGCCGATATCGGTCAGTCGCGTCTGGATCTCGGCGATCCGGTGCGCCTCGGTCGCGACTTCGGCCTCGGCCACGAGCCGGGCCCGCTCGGCGTCCGCCGCCAGCACGGTCTCGACCAGCGAGCGGGCGTCGCTCGGCGCCTCCTGCGCCACGCCGCCGATGCGGGCGCGCGGCGGCAGCGAGATCGTGCCCGCATCCGGGCTCAGCTCGCCCCGGATCAGCCGGAAGAGCGTGGTCTTGCCGCTGCCGTTGCGCCCCACGATACCGACGCGCGCGCCAGCCGGAATCTGCGCCGAGGCCCCCGTGAACAGCGGCTGGCCGGCCATGGGGAAGGAGAGGTCACGGATCGTGAGCATGAGGCGTGCCGGTAGCAGAGGCGGTGCCGCGCGTCCAGCCTGCGCGAGACCGGTCGCACAGGGTGTCCAAATTTGGACGCTAGGTTAAGCCATTGATTCTATTTTAAAGTCTCTATGGACGATTTTCATGGTTAACGGCACCGCGGCGATCTCCGGCCGGCCGCGCGTGGTCGCCGTGGGTTGGTCAGGAGCCCGGCCGGCGGGCCAGGATCACCATGCTGTCATAGGTCATCACCACCTCGTCGCGCTGGTTGAGCACCACCTGGTGGAACCCGGTGCGGCCGCGGTCGGGGCGCGAGCTGGAGGGGCTGGAGCTGGTCACCTCGGCCTGCACGCGCAGCGTATCGCCGGGGCGCACCGGCCGGATCCAGCGCAGGTGTTCGAAACCCGGCGAGCCCATCGACGCCTCGTTCCACACATTCGCCTGCAGGAGCAGGTTGAAGGCGGTCAGCAGGGTGTGGAAGCCGCTGGCGATCAGCCCGCCGAAGGGCGAGTCTTTCGCCGCCTCGGGGTCGGTGTGGAAGTATTGCGCGTCCCACTGGCGCGCGAAGGCCAGGATATCCTCCTCGCTCAGCGTCCTCTCGCCGGTCTCGTAGCTGTAGCCCACAGGCAGGTCGTCGAAGTACATCCCTCAGCCCTCGCGTTGGAAATAGATCAGGTCGAGTGCCGGGGCGGCGCCGGTCAGCCGCGTGAGAAGCGCATGCGCCTGCCCCCGGTGGTGCGTCTGGTGGTTGAAGAAGTGGGCCAGCGCCGGAGCCAGCTTCTGGCGAACCTCGCCCGGACGGGTCACCGGGCGGTAGACGAACTCGGCCTCAAGCCGCGCCTGCGTCAGACCGTCGACGAAGGCGACGATCTCGGCGTCGAGGGCGCGCCGCGCGGCCGCCAGCGCGTCGCGCCCATCATGCACGATCTGGTCGAGGCGCAAGTCGGGCGGCGGCTCGCCGCGGAAACGCGCCAGCCAGATGCGGTCGGCCACGATGAGGTGGTTCAGCGTGCCGTGCACCGAGCGGAAGAAGGCACCGAGATCGGCGCGGTAGGCCGCCTCGTCCAGCTCCGCCGCCGCCGCCAGCAGGCGCGCGTTGGCCCAGGCGTTGTAGGCCGCCATCATCTCGAAATGCGCTTTCATCCGCCCGTTCCCCGTGCTATCCGGCGCCCGCAATTCCCGGCGGCGCGCGGCCCGCGTGCGCCTATCCAGAGGAAACCGAGAGGGAGCCGCAGATGGCCGTAACCCGTACGCTTTCGATCATCAAGCCCGACGCGACCGAGCGCAACCTGACCGGCGCGATCAACGCCAAGCTCGAGGAGGCGGGCCTGCGCATCGTCGCCCAGAAGCGCATCCGGCTGAGCAAGGCGGAGGCCGAGAAATTCTATGAAGTCCACGCCGGCCGCCCCTTCTATGACGAGCTGACGACGTTCATGTCCTCGGCGCCTGTGGTGGTGCAGGTGCTCGAGGGCGAGGGCGCCGTGGCGCGCAACCGCGAGGTCATGGGCGCCACCGACCCGGCCAAGGCCGACGCGGGCACGATCCGCAAGGAGTTCGCCGTGTCGATCGGCGAGAACTCGGTGCATGGCTCGGACTCGGACGACAACGCAAAGGTCGAAATCCGCTTCTTCTTCTCGGAAATCGAGATCGTCGGCTGAGCCGCCGCTCGCCGCAGGGGCCGTCGGGGAGCGCAATCGCGCCGGGATCAGGCGAGCTGCACCATCGCGAGGCGAACTTCCTCCTCGCCGATGACGTGCGTCTCGTGGCCCGCGCCCTGCGTGTCTTCCATTCGCCAGATGTCACCCGTCCGGATCTCGCGGCAGGTGCCGTCGCCGGCTTCGACCAGCAGCGTGCCCGCGAGGCAAAGCGCCACCTGCCGCGCGGGGGAGGGATGGCTCGCTCCCTGCCAGCCCGGTGGCAGGATGAGAAAGGCGAGCTGTGCGGCCGGCTCGAAGGCGGAGAGATAGAGCGGCGGGGCGGGCGGCGCGAAGTCCTTGAGCTCGAGAGCGATCTCTCCGTCCGCGAAGCGCGAGACGCCGGCGTCGTCCTCGATCAGGTGATGATATTTCATTGCAGCCCCCCCGGGATCGGTTGCGCGCAATCCTAACGGGGCTCCGGCCCGGCGCACAGCGGTTAGTTGCAGCGGCGTCTGCGGTGGGCTCAGGGGCCCGGGAAAAGCGCCAGGGGGTTGCGCCGGGCCGCTTCCGGGTCGCGGGCGAAGGCCGCCAGCACGCGGGGGTAAAGGACGTGCTCGCGCTCGAGCACGCGGGCGGCGAGGCTTTCGGCGGAGTCGCCGGGCATGACTGGCACGACCGCCTGGCCGAGGATGCGCCCGGCATCGAGGTCGAGAGTGACCTCGTGCACGGTGGCGCCATGCACGCAGACCCCGGCGGCCAGCGCCCGGGCATGGGTGTCGAGCCCCCGGAACAGTGGCAGCAGCGAGGGGTGGATGTTGAGCATGCGCCCGGCCCAGGCATCGATCAGCACCGGCGTCATGATGCGCATGAAGCCGGCGCAGGCGACGATCTCGGTGCCCGCGTCGCGCAGCCGGGCATTGACCTCGGCGTCGAAGGCCGCCCGGTTGGAGCCGAACCGCCGATGATCGAGCGCGGCCGTCGCCACCCCCAGCGCGCGGGCCTTCTCGAGCCCCGCCGCTTCCGGCTCGCTCGAGACCACGATCGCGGGCCGGGCCGGCACGCGCCCGTCGTGCATGGCGCGCACCAGCGCCACCATGTTCGAGCCGGTTCCCGAGATCAGGATCCCGACCGCCGGCCGGCTCATGTCAGGGTGCCGGCATAGCGCACCTCCGGGCCGTCTCCGTCGACGAGCCGGCCGATGCGGAATACCGTCTCGCCGGCCTCGCCCAGGGCCGCGGCGACCGGCTCGGCCGCCTCCGGGTCCACCACCAACACCAGGCCGATGCCGCAGTTGAAGGTGCGCAGGACCTCGGCCTGGGCCAATCCGGCCTGGCCGATCAGCCAGCCGATGACAGGCGGCAGCGGCCAGGCGCCAAGCTCGACGGCCGCGACCGTCTCAGGGCCGAGGACGCGCGGCAGGTTCTCGGTCAGCCCGCCGCCGGTGATGTGCGCGAGCGCCCGCACCCCGCCGGTGCGGATCGCCGCGCGCGCGGATTTCACGTAGATCCGGGTCGGCGTCAGCAGTTCGGCGCCCAAATGGCCCTCGCCGAACGGGCAGGGGGCGTCCCAGCCGAGGCCGCTGTCGTGCACGATGCGGCGCACCAGCGCGTAGCCGTTCGAGTGCACGCCAGAGGAGGCCAGGCCGATGAGCACGTCGCCGGGGTGGGTTGGCGCGGGCAGGACCGCTCCGCGCTCCACGGCGCCGACCGCGAAGCCCGCGAGGTCGAAGTCGCCGGCGGCGTACAGGCCCGGCATCTCGGCCGTCTCGCCGCCGATCAGCGCGGCGCCGGCCTCGCGGCAGCCTGCGGCGATGCCCTCGATGACGCGGGCAGCCGCGTCCACGGACAGCCTGCCGGTGGCGAAGTAGTCGAGGAAGAACAGCGGCTCGGCGCCCTGGCAGACCAGGTCGTTCACGCACATGGCGACGAGATCGATGCCGATGCCGTCGAGACGGCCGGTGTCGATGGCGATCCTGAGCTTGGTGCCGACGCCGTCGGTGGCGGCGACCAGCACCGGGTCGCGGTAGCCTGCCTCGGCCAGGTCAAAGAGCCCTCCGAAGCCGCCGAGCCCGGCCATCACGCCCGGCCGCAGCGTCGCCCGGGCGGCGGGCTTGATGCGCTCGACCAGCGCATTGCCCGCGTCGATGTCGACGCCGGCGTCGCGGTAGGTCAGGTGGTTCGGGCGGTTGGTCATGGCGCGAGCTCCTGTCGGCTCGGATTGCTTTATCGCAGGCGTCGCGGCTTGGAAACCGGGCTGGGACGTTGACCTGCCCCGGCGCGGGACGTAATCAGCCGCTACGGTCGGGCCCGTAGCTCAATGGTCAGAGCGGACCGCTCATAACGGTTCGGTTGCAGGTTCGAGTCCTGCCGGGCCCACCACGCAGTCCTGCCGAATTGGCGGCACTCTGGCGTCTCCGGAATAGTGACGTCATTTCGGAGGCTTGTGCGACGTATCGCGGCGTGCTGAGCGACTTTCCAGGGGTGAGAGCACCATTTCACCGGCTCTCAGGCACGCACTGGGAAATCTGCTCTGTAGGCCTCCAAACCAAATTCCGATGGGCACGAGCGCGGGGCCCGGGATGGCGGCGCCCTCCCACGACACCGTAGGCGCGGACCTCGCGCCTGTCTGTGGTGGCATGAGGCTAACCGAGCAGCAGTCGCTGCTCGTCCCAGGCAAGGGGCAGCTCGCCGATACGCTTCAGTGTCTCGGAGGTGAGTCCGGTCGGCTGCGCGCCATCGATGATGCGCTCGACGATGTCGGGTGCAAGGAACGCGAGCTGGAGCGAGCGGGAGACGTCGGTGATGTGAACGCTGTCGCGCCTGGCGAGGTCGCTGAGGGTGAGTCGACCGGAGCTCTCGACGAAATCCGCGACCCGGCAACGCG
>NZ_JBZSYN010000068.1:0-6041 GCF_058622915.1 Thermohalobaculum sp.
CTGGGCGCGCGCCGGGGCGGGGGCGGCCGGCGCCTCCTCGGCCTCTTCGGCGGCGGGCGCCGCTGCAGGGGTGGGCTTCGTTGCGCGGGGCGCGGCGCTCGGCTTCTCGGCCGGCTTCGCGTCCTCGGCGGACGGCCCGCCACTGCGGTTCGACAGGCCCAGCCGGTGAACCTTGCCGATCACGGCATTACGCGTCACACCGCCCAGCGTCTTGGCGATGTGGCTTGCGCTCATCCCCTCGGCCCAAAGCTCCCTGAGCTTCTCGACCCGCTCCTCGGTCCAGGACATCGGTCTCTCCTCGTTGCGGGACCCGCTCGCTCAGCCGCGTTGGCTGGCCGAACCGCGCAGGACTTCCGCCCACTATTGTATGCGCCGCGTCGCGGGTTACAAGTCGGGCCGGCGTGGCCGTCCGGCCCACGCCGCTAGTCGAGCGGCCCGCCGATGGCCGGTTCCAAACGAGGTACGAGATGCAGCGATCGAACACCATGGGCGTGCGCCGCTTCGGCCGGGTGAACTGGGTCGGGCTGTGGGAGCTGTACACCCGCGAGGTGCGGCGCTTCGCGCATGTGGCGACGCAAACGGTGCTGGCGCCGGTGATCACCGCCGTGCTCTTCATGCTGGTCTTCACGCTTGCCTTCGGCGCGCACCGCGGTGCGGCGGTCAGTGCCGCCGCCGGCATCCCGTTCCCGATGTTCCTGGCGCCGGGCATCCTGATGATGCAGGTGATCCAGAACGCCTTCGCCAACACGTCGTCCTCGATCATGGTCTCGAAGATCCAGGGCAACATCGTCGACACGCTGATGCCGCCCCTGAGCCCCGGCGAGCTGCTCGCGGGCTATGCGCTGGGCGGCGCGACGCGGGGGCTCGCCTGCGCCCTGGCCATCGGCATCGTGATCTTCCCCGCCGTCGGCGTGAAGCTGACCCACCCCCTGTGGGCGCTCGCCTTCGTCGCCTCGGCCTCGCTCATGCTCTCCCTGGTCGGCGTGCTGGCCGGAATCATCGCCGAGAAGTTCGACCAGATGGCCTCGATCACCAACTTCGTGATCATGCCGCTGTCGTTTCTCTCGGGCACCTTCTACTCGATCTCGGTGCTGCCCGAGCCGTTCCTGACCATCAGCCACTTCGACCCGTTCTTCTACCTGATCGACGGCTTCCGCTACGGCGCCGTCGGGCTCGGCGACGCCCAGCCCGCGCTCGGCCTGCTGGCCACGCTCGGCTTCAACGCGGCGCTCGGCTGGATCGCCTGGCGCTGGCTGAAGTCCGGCTACCGTCTGAAGTCGTGAGGCGCGATCAGTTGCCCGGAGCGCCGCAGATCTTGATCTTGAACCCGCTCGGCAACTTCGTCTTGTCGTCGCCGCAGGCCCGCGCCAGGCGGCGTGTGTCGAGATTGCGCGCGCTGCTGAGATCGGCACCCGAGAAGTTCGTGCTGCGCATGTGGGTCCGGGCGAGATTGGCGCCGCGCAGATCGGCGCCACTGAGGTCGGCGCTCGAGAGGGTCACGCCGGTGAGGTCCGCATTGCGGAAGCTGGTGCCGCGCGCGTCGACGCGGTTGAGGTCGGCATAGGGCAGCCGTGCGCCGGTGAAATCGGCCCCGTTGATCTCCGCGCGCTCAAAGTCGGCGTCGTCGAGCTTGGCGTTGCGGAAGATGGCCTTGTCGGCGTTGGCGCGCCTGAGGAAGGCATTGCGCATGTCGGCGCCGGTGAAGTCGGCACTGATGACGGTGGCCTCGCCCAGATCGAGCGAGCGCAGGTCAGCGCCGGCGAAATGGGCGCCCGTGACGTCGGACTTCTCCAGATCGGCGCCGCGCATCGCCGCCTGCGAGAAATCGGCCGCGGTCAGATTCGCTTTCTCGATCTCGATGCGTTGCATGTCGGCATTGGCGAAATTCCCCCCGGGCAGCACCGCGCCCTTGAGATCCGCCTCGCGCAGGTTCGCATTCTTGAAATTGCCACTGTGCAGATTGAGGCTGCGCATCTCGGTCATGCTCAGGTCGCAGCCGGGGCAGCCGCCCTGCTTGACGATCGCCTGCGGGGTTGGGGGATCCGCGGCGGCCGGGGCTGCCGCGGCGACCACGAGGGCCGCAGCTATGGTCCTGATCGCTGTCGCCATGGCTTCCTCCCCTTCGCGGTTTTCCGCACAGTGCCGCACGGCTTCGACGGACCAAGTATATGGTTCCGCCGCCTGCGGCGCGAGTGTCAAGACTCCACGTTCTACCGTTGTGTCGCATCGCTGTCGCGCCACGGCATCACAATGGGCCAGTGCGACCGGCGCCTTCCGGGTGGCCCGTCGGCGAAGGCCCTACCGTGTCGCCATCCCCGAGCTTCCATACGTCTGCCTTGCCCGACACCGCGCGGTGAGACGAATTTTCCTCGGAGGGCGGGGTGGCATTTTTCCGGCCACATAAAGTATGCTCCGCGAAGATGCGTCCGCGGGCGCGTCGGGATATGGACAGGCGGGCAGCAAGATCCGCGGGCAACGACCAATGTGAGGCGAGCATGAGCAGATTTTGCAAGGCACGGGCGATTGCGTTGCTGGCCGGCGTGCTGATGGGCGCGGCAGGCGTCGCTTCGGCGGCGGCGCAGGTGCAGCAGAGCGTGGGATCGGAGCAGGACTGGTCGATCTTCAAGGCCTCGGCCAACAAACAGAAGGTATGCTGGATCGCGTCGCAGCCGACCAAGTCGTCGGCCTATCGCGGCGGCAAGGCCGTGCAGGTTCGGCGCGGCGACATCTTCCTGATGGTCTCGGTCCGGCCGGCCGACAACGTGAAGCACGAGGTCTCCTTCATTGCCGGCTATCCGTTCAAGAAGGGCTCGGAGGTAACGACCTCGGTCGGCGACAAGAAGTTCACCATGTTCACCGAGGGCGAGAACGCCTGGGCGCCGTCGTCATCAGATGACGACGCCATCGTCGGGGCCTTTCGCAGCGGGTCCGACGCCAAGGTCGAGGGCCATTCCTCGCGGGGCACCAAGACGGTGGACACCTTCTCCCTGATGGGCTTCACCGCCGCGCTGGACAAGGCGACCAAGCTCTGCAAGTAGCGCCGCTGGCGCGCCAGAGGGCCGGTTGCCAAGCGACTGCGGCCTTCCCCGTACGGGGCAGGCCAACTATGTTTGCGCTGACATGAGCCGGAACCCGCCGATGCCCCCCACTACCGAGCGTCCGCCGCAAGCGGCGCTTCAGCCGGATTTTGCCGTGCTGCCGCGCAAGACGGGGGACGGCGCGCGCCGCAACCTCGTCGGCCTGACCCGCGAGGCGTTCGCCGCGGCGCTGATCGAGGCGGGCACGCCCGAGCGGCAGGCGCGCATGCGCACCGGGCAGCTGTGGCAGTGGATCTACCAAAGGGGCGCCACCGACTTTTCCGCCATGACCAACCTGGCGAAGGACTACCGCGCAGCGCTGGCCGAGCGGTTCGAGGTCGCGCGGCCCGACCTCGTCTCCCGCCACATCTCGGCGGACGGCACGCGCAAGTACCTGCTGCGCCTGGCCGGCGGCCACGAGGTCGAGACGGTCTACATTCCCGAGGAGGATCGCGGCACGCTGTGCGTCTCCTCGCAGGTCGGCTGCACCCTGACCTGCACCTTCTGCCATACAGGCACGCAGCGACTGGTCAGAAACCTGACCGCGGGCGAAATCGTCGGCCAGATCCTGGTCGCCCGCGATGATCTGGGCGAATGGCCGCGCGCGGGCGAGCGCCCGCCTGAGCGGCGCCTGATCTCCAACATCGTGCTCATGGGCATGGGCGAGCCGCTCTACAACTTCGAGGCCGTGCGCGACGCCATGGGAATCGCCATGGACGGCGAGGGGCTGAGCCTGTCGCGCCGGCGCATCACGCTGTCGACCTCCGGCGTGGTGCCGATGATCCCGCGCGCCGGCGAGGAGATCGGCACGCTGCTCGCGATCAGCCTGCACGCCACCACCGACGCCGTGCGCAACGAGCTGGTCCCGATCAACCGCAAGTGGCCGATCGCCGAATTACTCGAGGCCTGCCGCCAGTACCGCCGCCTCTCGAACGCCGAGCGAGTGACTTTCGAATACGTCATGCTCCGGGACGTGAACGACTCGGACGCCGACGCGCGGCGAGTGGTGCGGCTGCTCGCCGGGATTCCGTCGAAGGTGAACCTGATTCCCTTCAACCCCTGGCCCGGCGCGCCCTACCAGCGCTCGACCTGGGAGCGCATCGAGAGCTTCGCCGAGATCGTCAACCGCGCCGGCTACGCCAGCCCGGTGCGCACGCCGCGCGGCGAGGACATCATGGCCGCCTGCGGCCAGCTCAAGTCTGCCACCGAGCGTGCGCGCAAGCGCACCGCGGAGATCGCGGCGGAGGCCGGCCTCGGCTGAACCGGATCAGGCGTCGTCCCAGCGATCCATGCCGATGACGTGGTAGCCGCCGTCGACAAAGAGCACGTCGCCGGTGGTCGAGGCCCCGAGGTCCGAGAGCAGATACACCGCCGCCCCCCCGACGTCCTCGAGCGAGCCATTGCGGCGCAAGGGCGCGCTCTCCTCGGATGTCTTGTACACCTTGCGCGCCCCGGCGATGGCCGAGCCCGCCAGCGTGCGCATCGGCCCGGCGCTGATGGCGTTCACGCGGATGCCCTGCGGCCCGAGGTCCTTGGCGAGATAGCGCACACTCGCCTCGAGCGCGGCCTTGGCCACGCCCATCACGTTGTAGTTCGGCATCACCCGCTGCGCGCCGAGATAGCTCATGGTCACCGTGGCGCCGCCATCGGGCATCAGCTCCGAGGCCCGGCGAGTCACGTCGACGAAGGAGAAGCACGAGACCTCCATGGTCTTGCGGAAGTTCTCGCGCGTCGTGTTGGCATAGCGCCCGGTCAGCTCGGACTTGTCCGAATAGGCGATGGCATGGACCACGAAGTCCATCTTTCCCCAGCTCTCGGCGATCTGTGCGAACACCGCGTCGAGGGTGGCCGGGTCCATGACGTCGGCATGCATCACGATCGACGAGCCGACGCTCTCGGCCAGCGGCCGCACGCGCGGCTCGTACATCTCGCCCTGATAGGTGAAGGCCAGCTCGGCGCCGTGCTCGGCCAGCTTCCGGGCGACGCCCCAGGCGATGGAATGGTTGTTCGCGACCCCCATGACGAGGCCGCGCTTGCCGTCCATGATCCCGCTCATGCCCTCACCCGTGGTAGCGGCCCAGCGCCAGCGTGCAGTTCGTGCCTCCGAAGCCGAAGCTGTTGGAGATCACCGTGTCGAGCCCGGCGTCGTCGATGCGCCGCGTCACCACCGGGGCTCCCTCAAAGGCGGGATCGAGGGTGTCGACATTGGCCGAGGCGGCGATGAAGTCGCCCTGCATCATCAGCAGGCAGTAGATCGCCTCCTGCACGCCGGTGGCGCCCAGGCTGTGCCCGGTCAGCGACTTGGTCGAGGAGAAGCGCGGCGGCTTGGCCCCGAACACCTCGCGGATCGCGCCCACTTCGCGCTCGTCGCCCACCGGCGTCGAGGTGCCGTGGGTATTGATGTAGTCGACCTTGCGCTCGCCCAGCGTGGCGATCGCCTGGCGCATGCAGCGCGCGGCTCCCTCGCCCGAGGGCTGCACCATGTCGAAGCCGTCCGAGGTGGCGCCGTAGCCGGTGACCTCGCCGTAGATTTTGGCGCCGCGGGCCTTCGCGCGCTCCAGCGCCTCGAGCACCACCACACCGGCGCCGCCGCCGATGACGAAGCCGTCGCGGTCCTTGTCATAGGCGCGCGCCGCCTTCTCGGGCGTGTCGTTGAAATGCGTCGACATCGCCCCCATGGCGTCGAACAGGCACGACAGCGTCCAGTCCAGCTCCTCGCCGCCGCCGGCGAAGATCACGTCCTGCTTGCCCCACTGGATCAGCTCGGCGGCATTGCCGATGCAGTGCGCCGAGGTCGAGCAGGCCGAGGTGATCGAGTAGTTCACCCCCTTGATCCGGAACGGCGTCGCGAGCGTCGCCGAGTTGGTCGACGACATCGCCTTCGGGACGGCGAAGGGGCCGATCCGGCGCGGGCCGCCCTTGTTGAGCACGGTCTGGTGCGCCTCGAAGAGCGACCTCGTCGAC
>NZ_JBZSYN010000069.1:0-5475 GCF_058622915.1 Thermohalobaculum sp.
CGCCTCGATGCCGTCGTCACCGAGGCCGGCCCGATCCTGCCCGGCCGATGACCGGGGTCCGCGAGGCCCGCGCCGCCGACGCGCAGGCGATCTGGCGCATCCTCGAGCCGATCTTCCGCGCTGGCGAGACCTATACGGTCGAGCGCGACATCGGCCAGGACGCGGCGCTCGCCTACTGGTGCGACCCGCCGCACCGGGTCTATGTCGCCGAGCGCGACGGCGCCGTGCTCGGCACCTACTACCTGACGCCGAACCAGCGCGGCGGCGGCGCCCATGTCGCCAACTGCGGCTATGCCACCGCGCCCGCCGCGCAGGGGCAGGGAATCGCGCGCGCCATGCTCGAGCACTCGCTGGCCGAGGCGAAGGCACGCGGCTTCCGCGCCATGCAGTTCAACTTCGTCGTCGCCACCAACGACCGCGCGCTCGACACCTGGCGCCGCGCCGGGTTCGAGATCGTCGGCCGGCTGCCCGGCGCCTTCGAGCACCCTCGCCTCGGCCCCGTCGACGCCTGCGTGCTCTATCGCCGGCTCTGAGCGGTTGCCGGCGCGGCGCGCGCGCGATACATCGCCCGCATGCGCCTGCTCTTTCTCGGAGATCTGGTCGGCCGCGCCGGCCGCACCGCCGCCATCGCCGCGCTGCCGCGGCTGCGCGCCGACTGGCGGCTCGACTTCATCGCCGTGAACGCCGAGAACGCCGCCTCGGGCTTCGGGCTGACCGCGGCGATCGCCGACCAGCTTTTCGCCGCCGGGGCCGACTGCGTCACGCTGGGCGACCACGCCTTCGACCAGAAGGAGATGATCCAGCACATCGAGCGCGAGCCGCGCATCCTGCGCCCGCTCAATTACGGCCGCGCCGTGCCCGGGCGCGGCTCGGGGCTGTTCGAGGCCACGCGCGGGCGCAAGGTGCTGGTCGCGGTGGCGCTCGGCCGCGTGTTCATGAACCGCCCCTTCGAGGACCCCTTCTCGGCGCTGGACGCGGCCATGAAGCCCGTGCCGCTGGGCGCCGCCGCCGATGCCGCGATCGTCGAGATCCACGCCGAGGCGACGTCGGAGAAGATGGCCATCGGCCACTGGTGCGACGGCCGCGCCAGCCTCGTCGTCGGCACCCATACCCATGTGCCCACGGCCGACGCCATGCTGTTGCCCAGGGGCACCGCCTACCAGTCCGATGCCGGCATGTGCGGCGACTACGACTCCGTGATCGGCATGGACAAGGCCGAGCCGCTCAGGCGCTTCCTCACCGGCATGGGCGGCACCCGCTTCGAGCCGGCGCTCGGTGCGCCGACGTTGTGCGGCACCTTCGTCGAGACCGACGACCGCACCGGGCTGGCCACCCGGATCGCCCCGGTCAGGCTTGAGGGAAAGCTTGAACAAACCGCCGTACCTGACTGACTTCAAGGATATATCTAGGCAGGCACGATAGGCATTGCCCGGCCCCGCATTGCGGTGGCGGAATGCCCGCCGGCCGGCGCCGGTCAAGCAGCGCATTGCGCCCGGGACGCAAACTTGCGACCATCGGCGGGCGCCGCCACCGCCGCGCAGGGAGCTCCCGGGACCCGCCGATGCAGCAGATCCTCGCCCCCGATGTCTGGCCGGCCCTGTTCACGCTCGGCGTGGTGACGGCGATGTTCGCCGCCTTCGTGCGCGAGGACTTCCCGCCCGAGGTGGTGGCCCTGACCGGTGTCGCCGTGCTGCTCGCGGTCGGCATCCTGCCGGTGAACGACCTGCTCGGCGTGTTCTCCAACCCGGCCCCGGTGACCATCGGCGCCATGTTCATCATCTCCGGCGCGCTTCTGCGCACCGGCGCGCTCGACGCCTTCACCCGCGTGCTCGCGCGCGACATCGAGCGCCGCCCGCGCCGGGTCTTCGCCGGCTTCGCCGCCTTCACCGCCGGGGCCTCCGCGTTCCTCAACAACACGCCGATGGTGGTGATGATGATGCCGGTGGCCCTCAGGCTGGGCAAGATCCTGCACATCCCGGCCTCCAAGCTGCTGATCCCGCTCAGCTACATCGCCATTCTCGGCGGCATGTGCACGCTGATCGGCACCTCGACCAACCTGCTGGTGGACGGCATCGCCCGCGAGCACGGGCTCAAGCCCTTCTCGCTGTTCGAGATCACCCCCGTGGCGCTGGTCATCCTCGCCTGCGGCGTCAGCTTCATCGCGCTCGCTGCGCCGCGCGTGCTGCCGGTGCGCAAGGCGCTGGTCGACTTCCTCACCGGCCGCCGCCGCAACCGCTACTTCACCGAGGTGGTGATCCCCGAGGGCTCCGAGCTGATCGGGCGCCCCGTGCTCGAGGTGCCCAGCTTCCGGCGCGAGGAGATGACCGTGATCGACGTGATCCGCGGCGACGCCTCGCTGCGGCGCCAGCTCAGGGACGTCGAGCTCGCCTCCGGCGACCGCGTCGTGCTTCGCACCAATGTCGGCGAGCTCCTGACCCTGCGCGAGAGCCCGCAGATGTCGATGACCGGACAGCTCGACCCCGTGGCCGAGACCTCCACCGTCACCGTCGAGGCGCTGATCACCCCGGGCTGCCGCATGATCGGCCGGGTGCTCGGGCACCTGCGCCTGCGCCGGCGCTACGGCGTCTACCCGCTGGCCTTGCACCGCCGCGACGAGAGGGTCGGCGCGGTGATCGAGGAGACCCGCCTGCAGGTCGGCGACACGCTCCTGCTCGAGGGCGCGCCCGAGGACATCCACCGCCTCGCCGACGACCAGGGCCTGGCCGAGCTGACCCTGCCGGCCGAGCGCCCCTTCCGCCGCCAGCGCGCGCCCTGGATGGTCGCCATCCTCGTCTCCGTCGTGCTCGGCGCCGGCTTCGGCGTGCTGCCCATCGCCGGTCTCGCGGTGATCGGGGTCGCCGCGGCGCTGATCACCCGCTGCATCGACGCCGAGGAGGCGTTCCAGCTGGTCGAGATCCGGCTCATCACCCTGATCCTGGCCATGCTCGCCGTGGGCCGCGCCATGGATCGCACCGGCGCGGTCGAGCTGATCGTCAACGCCGCGCTGCCCTGGCTCGCCGGCCTGCCCCCGGCGCTGGTGCTGTGGCTCCTGTTCCTGATGTGCTCGCTCCTGACCGAGATGGTCACCAACAACGCCGTGGCCGCGGTGATGACCCCGGTGGCGATCTCGCTCGGCGACGCGCTGCATGTGGACCCGCGCCCCTTCGTGGTCACGGTGATGATCGCCGCCTCGGCCGCCTTCGCCACGCCGATCGGCTACCAGACCAACACGCTGGTCTACGCCGCCGGCGGCTACCGCTTCACCGACTACATGCGGCTCGGGATCCCGATGAACCTCGGCGTCGGCCTCCTCGCCGCGCTGCTGATCCCGCTGTTCTGGAGCTTCTGAGCCCGCGTTCGCGCGCCCGCCTCTGGACCTCGCCGCGCGCCGCGCTACCCTCCCTTGCGCGGCCAGCCAGAAGCGAGGCTCCCCATGCCCGCACCGACGACAGACACCGCGGCCCGTGCCGCCACCGCCCCGCGCCGCGCAGGCCCGTTGCCGCTGCTCGCCACGGGTCTCGCGCTCGCGCTCGCCGCCTGCCAGGCGCCGGCCGGCACGCAGGCGCCCGCGCCCGCGCCCGGCGGCACCTCGCCCCTGGCGCCGCCCCCTGCCGCGGGCAGCGCCGGCTCGCTCGCCGCCAAGACCGACTACCTGGTGCGCGACTGCGCCGCGCGCGGGCGGTCCAAGGCCGCCTGCCGCTGCATCCTCGACTACCAGGAGCGCGAGCTCGGCCCCGACGCCATCGAGGCTAAGTACCTCCAGGTCACCGGCGACATCCCCGGCTACGAGCGCAAGCTCAACCAGATCATCGCCCGGAACCCGGACAAGTACTCGCCCGAATACATCACCAACCTCGACGTCAAGGCGCGCGCCAAGTGCGAGGGCTACTAGGGCGGACGCCGTCTCGCTGGCCTGTTCGCAACGGGAGAAGAGGATCGCGCCCGACCGGGTGGGCGCGGGAATCGCGCCCGCGGAAGGGGCGCTCGGGGGCGGGCGGGCGCGATCCGGCGCTGACGCGCCGGAGGCGGGGGCCAAACACGCCGCTCACCCAGATTCTGCCTTGCCGTGGTCTGCAACTCGTCCCCCGATCCCGCGCCCCCTCTTCAACTTGCCCCCGCGATCCCGCGCCCCCGTAGGGCGGGCTTCAGCCCGCCATCCCCCGTCACCCCCTCCGCCAACCCTCTCCACCCCCTCCGCCGCCCCCGTTAACTCCTCCACTCAGCCTGTAGGAGTTACCAAAACCTGACCGAAATTCCGTGCCATAACGGCACAGTTTTCGCCCCGCGCCCGTCGCCCGCGACTTTCGTGACATTAACGGAAACCCAATGCCGCGTTGTTAACACGGGCACCCCGGCGCCCCGCGTCAACCCGCGTATACGCGGCCGGGACGAACCCCGAGCTTGCCCAATCACGGAGCCCCCAATCACCGGAGCGCTACCATGTCCACGCCCCCGCCGCGCCTGCGCGACGCGGCCACGCTGATCCTCGACGAGCTCGCCGCGCTCCGCGCCCGCCAGGCCGAGCTGTCGCACCATGTCCGCACGACCCGCGACCGCGGCCAGGCGCTGGTCCGCGCCTTCGACGCGCTGGCGCGCACGCTGCCCGCGGCCGAGCAGCGCCCGCTCATCCAGCGCCTCGACGGCATCGAGGGCCGGGCCGAGCCGCCCGCGGGCACGCTCGGCTCGACCCCCGTGACCAACGCGACGCTGGCCTATCTGGCCGCGAGCACGGCCGAGACCGTCACCGTCGCCGCCGTCACCGAGCACCTCGCCGCGCTGGGCCTCAGCACAGTGCGCCGCCACGCCGCCATCACGCTCGCCCGCTTCGCCCGCCACGGGCTGGCCGCCCGCATCCGCCGCGGCGTCTACCGCATCAACCGCTTCCACCCCGAGCTCCTGGCCATGCGCCAGGGCCCGCAGGCGTAGGGCACCCCGCGCGCCATCCCGGGTAGGGTGGGTGCTCCGCACCCACCGTTCTCTCCGCCCTCCGGGCGGATGGTGGGTCGGGACGACCCACCCTACACGTTGTCCCAACGCTGGACGTGATTTCCCGCCCAATCAACCGGATAGACGCCTTTTCGCACATAGCGGTGAAACGACGACCACGGCCAGTCACGCACATGGCTGACCAGCCCGTGCTTCACCGGGTTGAAATGGCAATACTCCACGTGCCGGCGGAATTCCTCGCCGTCGCGGATCATGTGCTCCCAATAGCGCCGCTGCCAGATGCCGCGCTCGCGCTTGGCCTCGCGGCTCGCGCCGATCCGCTCGCCCGGCGGCAGGGCGAGGCTGAAGCGCGCCTTGATAAGCCGCCAGCGCGTGGGAAAGTCCGAGTCGCCCGGTGGCAGCGTCAGCACCGCATGCAGGTGATCGGGCAGCACGACGATCGCCTCGACCCTGAAGGGTCGCTCGTGCCGCGTCGTGCGCATCGCGCCGCGCAGCAACGGGAATTGCTCCGCGAGCAGGCGGCTGCCC
>NZ_JBZSYN010000070.1:0-5573 GCF_058622915.1 Thermohalobaculum sp.
CCCCGCGCTTCGTCATCTTCGAGAAGGGCGCCGAGTCCCAGCACATGATCATCATCGCTCTGGACGACCAGGTGTTCGAGACGCTCTACCGCGCCCGCGCGGTGCTGGCGCAGCTCACCTCGATGCTTCGCGGCAGCGAGTTCTTCAACAAGACGGGGCTGATCACCGAGGCCACCTGGTTCGATCTGGCGAAGCTGCTGGGCTTCAAGGACGTGGTGATTTCCGATGGCAGGACCTGGTCGCATCGGGTCGTGCTCAAGTGACGCAGGCGGGCCCTGCGGCACGCGGCGATGTTGCCTCGCCGCCGTCACCGCGCTAAGGGGCGCGCATGATGGAGACCAAGCTCACTGCGCTGGGCCAGCCGGCCGCGATCCCCGCGAGCCCGGACGAGGCGCGGCTCGACCCGGTGCCGAACCCGCACCCGGACACGGACTACGTGGCGCGCTTCGTCTGCCCCGAGTTCACCTCGCTGTGCCCGGTGACCGGCCAGCCCGACTTCGCGCACCTGGTGATCGACTACCTGCCGGGCGAGTTCATCGTCGAGTCCAAGTCGCTCAAGCTCTATCTCGCCGCCTTCCGCAACCACGGCGCATTCCACGAGGACTGCACCGTGGCCATCGGCAAGCGTATCGTCGCCGCCATCCGCCCGAAATGGCTCAGGATCGGCGGCTACTGGTACCCGCGCGGCGGCATGCCGATTGACGTTTTCTGGCAGACAGACGTCCCTCCCGAGGGGCTCTGGCTGCCCGATCAGGGTGTAAAGCCCTACCGCGGACGGGGCTGAGCCCCGCGAACACCGAGCCGAAAATTCCGATCTGGGGAGACAGACATGACCGCCGACATCATCGACGGAAAGGCCTTCGCCGCGAATGTGCGCGCCCGGGTGGGCGAGCAGGTGGCCCGCCTCAAGGGAGACCACGACATCACGCCCGGCCTGGCGGTGGTGCTGGTCGGCGAGAACCCGGCCAGCCAGGTCTATGTGCGCAACAAGGCCAAGGCGACCATCGAGGTCGGCATGAATTCCTACGAACACAGCCTGAGCGCCGAGACCTCGGAATCCGAGCTTCTCGAGCTGATCGACCGGCTGAACAACGATCCGGCGGTGCACGGCATCCTGGTACAGCTTCCCTTGCCCGACCACCTCAACAGCGAGCTGGTGATCAACGCGCTCGACCCGGCGAAGGATGCGGACGGCTTCCACATCCTCAATGTCGGGCTCCTGGGCACGGGTCAGAGGGCGATGGTGCCCTGCACGCCGCTGGGCTGCCTGATGCTGCTGCGCGACCGGCTGGGCGATCTCTCCGGCAAGGAGGCGGTGGTGGTCGGCCGCTCGAACATCGTCGGCAAGCCGATGGCGCAGCTGCTGATCCGCGACAGCTGCACCGTCACGGTGGCGCACAGCCGCACCCGCGACTTGCCCGGCGTGTGCCGGCGCGCCGACATCCTGGTCGCGGCGGTCGGCCGCCCGGAGATGGTCAGGGGCGACTGGATCAAGCCGGGCGCCACGGTGATCGATGTCGGCATCAACCGGATCCCCGCGCCCGAGAAGGGCGAGGGCAAGCACCGGCTGGTCGGCGACGTGGAATTCGCCGCTGCCTCCGAGGTCGCCGGCGCCATCACGCCGGTGCCGGGCGGCGTGGGCCCGATGACCATCGCCTGCCTGCTCGCGAACACCCTGACCGCCTGCTGCCGCGGCAACGGTCTGTCCGAGCCCGAGGGGCTGACCGCCTGACGGCCGGCCCCGCCGCGCGCCAAAATGTGCGGCATCGCCGCTCAGTCCGGTCTGGGGCGGTCCCCGGGATAATGCGGCGTGCCGTCCTCGGGGATCGGCAAAGGCGCCTCGTCGCACCAGGTGTGGCTGGCGAGGGCAAGACCGGTGGCGTCGTCGAGGTTGCCCAAGCCAATGTTGATGCTGTCGCCCGCGGCCGGCTCCCAGAACAGGAAGCCGCCGCAACTCGGGCAGAAGCCCCGCCGCGCGCGCGGGCCGATGCTGATCCAGCCGGGCTCGCCGCTGATCTCCACGCTGCCGCGGGGCGCGGTGATCGCCACCCAGAAATTGCCCGACTGGCGCTGGCATCCGCGGCAGTGGCAGGCCATGGGAGGCTGCACCGGCCCGGTCACGGTGAAGCGGATCGCGCCGCACAGGCAGCCGCCCGTCAGTCTCTCAGTCATTCTGTCCTCCGACCGAGCCCCTGTCGGCAAGCCCGCCCATGGCCATGAAAGTGCCGATGGCGATGGCGACATGGGTCTCGCGGCCGCCTTGCTCGGCATAGACGTCCGAGCGCGCCACGATCAGCCGCCGCCCGGCCCGCTCGACCCGGCCGCGCGCGATCAGCCGCTCGCCCTTCGCGGGGGCGAGCAGGTTGATCTTCAGCTCCGCCGTCAGCACGCCATCGCCCGCGGCCATCAGGCTCTGCGCCGCATAGCCGGCCGCCGAATCGGCAATCGACCATGCCGCCCCGGCATGGGCATAGCCGTGCTGCTGCTCCAGCTCGGGCCGCAGCGGCAGCTCGATCTCCACCGCCCCCGGGGCGACCGAGAGCAGCCGCGCGCCGAGCAGCGACATGAAGTTCTGCCGCGCGAAGGAGGCGTGCACCCGGTCATGATTGCCGGAATCGCGGGGCTTGAGATCGTCGCTCATGCATCCGGCCCCGCGCGCGGGAGGCCCCGCCCGTCGACGCCCGTGGACGGGGCAGGGGCGGAGGCCGCCCCCGCCGCGCTCGACGGGCTCACGCGCAGGCGGCCACGGCCCGGCGCGTCAGCACACCCACCAGGTGGGCGCGATATTCGGGCGTGCCGTGCAGGTCCCCGATCATGCCGTTGGCCGAGGGCGCCAGGTCCTTGACCGCGTCGGGCGAGAAGTTCGACGACAGCGCCTGCTCGGCGTCGGACCAGCGGAACACGCCGTTCTCCGCAGCGCCGGTCACCGCGACGCGCACGCCGCTGCCGGTCCGGCCCACGAACACGCCGGTCAGCGCGAACAGCGAGCCGGGCTGCTCGAACTTCTGGTAGTTCGCCGCCTGCAGCTTGGGGAAGGCGACCGCGGTGACGAGCTCGCCGTCCTCCAGCGCGGTCTCGAACAGGCCCGCGAAGAAGTCGTCCGCCGCGATCGTGCGCTTGTTGGTCTTCACGGTCGCGCCCGAGCCCAGAACCGCCGCCGGGTAGTCGGCCGCCGGATCGTTGTTCGCGAGGCTGCCGCCGATGGTGCCGCGGTTCCTGACCTGGGGGTCGCCGATCCCCTCGGCCACCGCGCGCAACCAGGCCGGCGCGTCGCGCGACGTTGCGACCGTGGCGTGCGTCGCGCCGCCGCCGACCTCGCAGCCGCCGTCGCCGGCGGCCTTGACCTCCCGGCTCAGGCAGGCGCCCAGGTCCACCAGCACCGAGGGCTGGGCCAGCCGCTGCTTCAGCGTCGGGATCAGGGTCTGCCCGCCGGCCAGCGCTTGGGCGTCCTCGGCCTCGAGCGCCTTGACGGCTTCGTCGACGGATTTCGGCCTCACATAGTCGAAGTTGTACATCTCGCCCTCCCTAGTGCTTCGCCGCCGAGTGCGTGCTTTGGATCGCGTTCCAGACGCGGCCGGGGCTCAATGGCATGTCGATGTGCTCGACGCCCAGCTCGCTGAGCGCGTCGATCACGGCGTTGACCAGCGCCGGCGGCGAGCCGATCGCCCCCGCCTCGCCGCAGCCCTTCACACCCAGCGGGTTGTGCGTGCACGGCGTGACGCAGGAGGCGTCGACGACGAAGCTGGGGAAGTCGCTGGCGCGCGGCATGGCATAGTCCATGTAGCTGGCCGAGACGAGCTGGCCGTCCGTGTCGTAGACGCAGTTCTCCAGCAATGCCTGGCCGATCCCCTGCGCCAGCCCGCCATGCACCTGGCCCTCGACGATCATCGGGTTGATGACGTTGCCGAAATCGTCAGCCGCGGTGAAGTTCTGGACTTCCACCTTGCCGGTGTCGGGGTCGACCTCGACCTCGCAGATATAGGTGCCGGCGGGGAAGGTGAAGTTCTTCGGGTCGTAGAACGAGGTCTCCTCCAGCCCCGGCTCCAGCGTCTCGTGCGGGAAGTTGTGCGGCACATAGGCGGTCAGCGCCACGGTGCCCCAGTCCACCTCCTTGTCGGTGCCCGAGACGGTGAACTTGCCGTTCTCGAAGCTGATGTCGCCCTCAGCGGCCTCGAGCAGGTGCGCCGCGATCTTCTTGCCCTTGGCGATGATCTTGTCGACCGAGCGCACGATCGCACTGCCGCCCACGGCCAGCGAGCGCGAGCCGTAGGTGCCCATGCCGAACGGGATCTTGCCGGTGTCGCCATGCACGATGTCCACGGCGGCCTCGTCGCAGCCCAGCATGTCGGCCACGACCTGGGCGAAGGTCGTCTCGTGCCCCTGGCCGTGGCTGTGCGAGCCGGTGAAGACGGTGACGTTGCCGGTGGGGTTCACCCGTACGGTCGCCGCTTCATACAGGCCCGCCCGTGCGCCCAGTGCGCCCACCAGCGAGGAGGGCGCGATACCGCAGGCCTCGATATAATTGGCGACGCCCAGGCCCCGCAGCTTGCCGCGCTTGCGGCTCTCCTCCTTGCGCGCGGCGAAGCCCTTCACGTCGGCCAGCTCCGCCGCCTTGTCCAGCGTGGCGTCATAGTTGCCGGTGTCGTACTGCACCGCCACCGGGGTCTGGTAAGGGAACTGGTCGGGCTTGATGAAGTTCCTGCGCCGGATCTCCATCGGGTCGAGCCCCATCTCGCGCGCCGCCTTGTCGATCGTGCGCTCGATCTGGTAGGTCGCCTCGGGCCGCCCGGCGCCGCGATAGGCGTCGACCGGCACGGTGTTGGTGAACACCGCCTTGACGTTGGTGTAGACCGCCGGGGTGGCGTAGTTTCCGGCCAGGAGCGTCCCGTGCAGATAGGTCGGGATGCAGGGGGCAAAGGTCGAGAGATAGCCGCCCATGTTGGCCAGCGTCGAGCAGCGCAGGCCGGTGAACCTGCCTTCCTTGTCCATGGCCAGCTCGACCTTGGTGAGGTGGTCGCGGCCCTGGGCGTCGGACATGAAGGACTCCGAGCGCTCGGCGGTCCACTTCACCGGCCGGCCCACCTGCTTTGCGGCCCAGGTGACGAAGGCCTCCTCGGCGTAGTGGTAGATCTTCGAGCCGAAGCCGCCGCCCACGTCGGGCGCCACCACGCGCAGCTTGTGCTCGGGGATCGACAGCACGAAGGCCCCCATCAGCAGGCGGATCACGTGCGGGTTCTGGCTGGTGGTGTAGAGCGTGTGCTCGTCGCGCGCCCGGTCGTACTCGCCGATCGCCGCGCGCGGCTCCATGGCGTTGGGCACGCAGCGCTGGTTCACCAGCTCCAGCGTGGTGACGTGGTGGGCGTTCTTGATCGCCTCGTCCACCGCCTCCTTGCTCTCGCCGAACTCCCAGTCGAAGCACAGGTTGTTGGGCACGTCGTCATGCACCAGCCCCGGCTTGCCTTGGATGGCCTGGCGCATGTCGATGACCGCGGGCAGGTCCTCGATGTCCAGCTCGATCAGCTCGGCCGCATCCTTGGCCTGGGCACGGGTCTCGGCCACCACCACGGCGACGG
>NZ_JBZSYN010000071.1:0-17503 GCF_058622915.1 Thermohalobaculum sp.
AGCGCCGCGTTCAGCTCGAACGACGGGTTCTCGGTGGTCGCCCCCACCAGCACGATCACCCCCGACTCCATGTGCGGCAGGAAGCCGTCCTGCTGCGCCTTGTTGAAGCGGTGGATCTCGTCGACGAAGAGCAGCGTGCCGCGGCCTTGTCCGTGGCGCAGCTTCGCCGCCTCGAACACCTTCTTGAGATCGGCGACGCCAGTGAAGATGGCGCTGATCTGCACGAAACTCAGATCGGTCTCGGCGGCGAGCAGGCGCGCGATCGTGGTCTTGCCCGACCCCGGCGGGCCCCACAGGATGAGGGAGGAGAGCTGCCCGCCCGCCAGCATGTCGCCGAGCGGCGCACCCGGTCCGAGGATATGGCCCTGCCCGACCACGTCGGCCAGCCGCGCGGGGCGCAGACGGTCGGCCAGCGGATGCGGCGCCCGTCCCTTGCCCTCGGCCAAGCCGGGCGGCGGGGCATCGCCGCGGTCGAACAGGTCCGGCATCTCAGCCCCGGAGCGTGATGTCGCCGCGCTCGCCACCACGGTCGACATGCAGCACGAGGCGGCCGGCGCGGCGCACGGCGCCGGTCAGCTCGTGCACCGTCGACACCTCGCGCCCGTTGACGCCGAGGATCAGGTCGCCGGGCATCAGGCCCGACTGGGTCGCAGGCCCATCGACCGCGGTGACGAGCACCCCGGTCGCCGAGACCGGCAGGCCGTCTTCCTCGATCACCGCCGGGTTAACGTTGATCACTTTCACGCCGCGCAAGATCGTGGGCGCGCGCAGGACAGTCTTGTCCCGCGGCGGACGCTCCGGCGCCTGGCGCAGCGCGACTTTCGCCTCGCGCACCTGTCCGTCGTGCACATAGCGCACCGTCGCACTGTGCCCCGTTCCGAGGGTCGTGGCGCGGAAGGACAGCCCGGACAGGCTGTCGACCTGATCTCCGTCGATCGAGAGCACGACATCGCCGACATGGATTCCCGCCTGGGCGAATGGGCTCTCCGGATGCTCGCCATTGATCAGCACCCCGCCCGACCGGTCGAGCCGCATCGCCTGAGCGATAGGGGCGGTGACCGGCTGGCCGGCGAGGCCGAGCCAGGGACGATCGAACGCCTTGGCGCCGTGGCGCGCCGCGGCGACGACGCGCTTGACCAGGTTCGCTGGAATCGCGAAGCCGATGCCGTTCGAGCCGCCAGAGCGGCTGAGGATCGCCGAATTGATCCCGATCAGGCGCCCTTTGATGTCGACCAGCGCCCCGCCCGAGTTGCCCGGATTGATCGCCGCGTCGGTCTGGATCATGTAGCCGCCGCCGCCCTGGCCCGGACTGGTGGAGCGGCCAAGGCCGGAAATGATGCCGCTGGTGACCGTCTGGCCGATGCCAAACGGGTTGCCGACCGCCAGCACCAGTTCGCCGACCTGGAGCGTGTCCGAGTTGCGCAGCTCGAGAGTGGGCAGATCATGCGCGCCCTCGAGCTTGACGACGGCCAGATCGGTCTTCTTGTCGGCGAGGATCACGCGGCCCTTGAACTCGCGCTTGTCGTGCAGGACGACCGTGATCGCGTCCGCCTCGCCCACCACGTGGTAGTTCGAAACCACGATCCCCGAGGGATCGACGATCACGCCCGAGCCGAGCGAATGCTCGATCCGCCGCTGCGTCAGATTGGGAAAGATGTTGCCGAACATCTGCCGGAAGACCGGATCGTTGGCGAACGGGCTGAATTTGTGCTCCACGACCTTGCGCGTGTAGATGTTGACGACAGCGGGTTCGACCTTCTTCACGACCGGCACAAAGCTGAGCTGGATCTCGGCCGGGCTCGTCGGAACCCGCTGCGCCTCGACCCCGGCCGGTACCACGAGGATGACGGCCAGGGCCAGCCCCGCGAGCGCTCTGGTGAACATCATCTTCGTCTCCTGTCGGTGTCCGCGCCTGCGGCATAGTTAGGCGATCGGCCCGGCCGCGCCAAGCGCGCCACCGCCCGCCGTTCAGACCCCCTGCAGCAGCAGGACCAGACCGGCGCTGCCCGCGACGGCCAGCATTGCGCCACGCACCGCGCCGCGCGACAGCCGCGCCGCGAGCACCCGGCCGAGAGCGAAGCCGGTCCCGACTCCGGGCAGCAGTGCCACACCGCGCCACACATCCTGCGCCCCGAGAAGACCCGCCGACCACAGCGAGACAAGTGCCAGGCAGCAGCCGAACAGGAACACGCCGGCCAGCGTCGCCCGTGCCTTCTCGGGAGGCTCGCGCTGGTAGAGCAGGATCAGCGGCGGCCCGTGCATGGCGGCGATCACGCCGGTGGCACCGCCGATCGCAGCGCCCGAGAACAGCCGCGCAGGCGTGATCCCGAAGGGCGGAACGAAAAGGCTCGCAGCGACCGCCGCCATGATCGTGCCGCCGATAAGGACCCCGAGCCAGCGCGCGGCCAGCGCGGCCAAGAGGACGGTGCCCACCGCCGTCCCCAGGGCAAGGCCGAGCGCCAAGGGCGGCATTTCGGCGCGGTTCAGAGAATCGCGGCTGCGGCCCATCACCAGCGCCGAGAGCGCGATATTGGAGATCAGCATCGGCGCGGGCACCCAAGCCAGGTCGATGAGCGCCAGGACGGGCACCGCCACCATGGCGTAGCCGGCCCCGGTGGAGGCCTGCAGCAGCGCAGCGAGGCAGGTCACGAGGTTCGCGGCGAGGAGCTCGAGCATCGTCGCCGCCGGCCGGCCCTTACTCGTCCGCGGCGGCCTCTTCGGCCGCGACTCGGGCGCGGTCGCCGGCGCCCTTGGCCTCCGGGTCGCGGTCGACCAGCTCGACGATGGCCATCGGCGCCATGTCGCCATAGCGGAAGCCGGCGCGAAGCACCCGGGAATATCCGCCCTGGCGCTCCTTGTAGCGGGCGCCGAGCGTGTCGAAGAGCTTGGTCACGGCACCGTCCTGCCGGATCTGCGCCGCAGCAAGGCGCCGGGCATGCAGGTCGCCGCGCTTGGCCAGCGTGATCAGCTTCTCGACATAGGGCTTGAGCTCCTTGGCCTTCGGCAGCGTGGTCTTGATCTGCTCGTGCTCGATCAGCGAGCAGGCCATGTTGGCCAGCATCGCCTGGCGGTGCTCGGCGGTGCGGTTGAGCTTGCGATGTCCGTGTCCGTGGCGCATGTCGTCGTCTCCTTGGCTTTATGCTTTGTCCGGCCGCCTTGCTCGTTCGGCGGCCTCCTTGGGGCGGAATGCCCGTTCGCTCGCCGGGTCGGCGCGGCCCATCCTGCCTGCTTTCGCAGGCCGGGCCCCCGACCCGCGGGCGTCAGAACTGGTCCTCGAACTTCTTGGCCAGGTCCTCGATGTTCTCCGGCGGCCAGTTCTGCACGTCCATGCCCAGATGCAGCCCCATGCCGGCCAGAACCTCCTTGATCTCGTTCAGCGACTTGCGGCCGAAGTTCGGCGTGCGAAGCATCTCGGCCTCGGTCTTCTGGATCAGATCGCCGATATAGACGATGTTGTCGTTCTTGAGGCAGTTGGCCGAGCGCACCGAGAGCTCCAGCTCGTCGACCTTCTTGAGAAGCAGCGGGTTGAACTCGAGTTCCTCCTCCTCGCCGGCGCCCGCGGCCTCGCGCGGTTCCTCGAAGTTGATGAAGATCTGCAACTGGTCCTGCAGGATACGCGCGGCATAGGCGAGCGCGTCGTCCGGGCTGAGCGTGCCGTCGGTCTCCACCGTGATGGCCAGCTTGTCGTAGTCGAGCACCTGGCCTTCGCGCGTCGGCGTGACCTTGTAGGAGACGCGCTTGACCGGCGAGTACAGCGCATCGACCGGGATGAAGCCGATCGGCGCGTCCTCGGGCCGGTTCTTGTCGGCGGGGACGTAGCCCTTGCCGGTGCCGATCGTGAGCTCCATGTGCAGCCGCCCGCCCGAGTCGAGGTGGCAGATCACGTGGTCCTTGTTGATGATCTCGATGCCCATGACCTCGGTGATGTCGGCGCCGGTCACGACGCCCGGCCCGGTGGCGTTGAGCTGGAGCCGCTTCGGCCCCTCGCCGTCCATGCGCACGGCCAGACCCTTGAGGTTGAGCACGATGTCGGTGACATCCTCGCGCACGCCGGGGATCGAGGAAAACTCGTGCAGCACCCCGTCGATCTGCACGGCGGTCACCGCCGCGCCCTGCAGCGAGGACAGAAGCACGCGGCGCAGCGCGTTGCCCATGGTGAGCCCGAAGCCGCGCTCGAGCGGCTCGGCGACCGCGGTGGCCACCCGCGCCGGGTCGGCACCCGGTTCGGTCACGAGGCCCTGCGGCTTGATCAGTTCCAGCCAGTTCTTGTGGATCACTCTTCAGTCCTCCATGCCAGCGCCTGGCCGGATCCGGCAGCCGGGCGCACCCCGAGGATGCGGAGGCGGCCCGCCCGCCGGTCTGCCCGGCGCCGGACCGCTTGCCGCTGATTCTTTCGCGTCAGACGCGCCGGCGCTTCGGCGGACGGCAGCCGTTGTGCGGGATCGGCGTCACGTCCTTGATCGCACTGATTGAGAAGCCCACCGCCTGGAGCGCGCGCAAGGCCGATTCACGGCCGCTGCCCGGGCCCTGGACCAACACCTCAAGCGTGCGCACACCGTGATCCTGCGCCTTTCGCCCCGCGTCCTCCGCGGCCATCTGCGCGGCATAGGGCGTCGACTTGCGCGAGCCCTTGAAGCCCATGTGGCCCGCCGACGACCAGGCGATCGAGTTGCCCTGCGCGTCGGTGATGTTGATGATCGTGTTATTGAACGACGCATTCACGTGGGCCACGCCCGCCGTGATGTTCTTGCGCTCCTTGCGCTTGACGGTGACGCGCTTCTCGCGAGCCATGCTTGGCGACTCCTTACTTCTTCTTGCCGGCGATCGGGCGCGCCTTGCCCTTGCGCGTCCTGGCGTTGGTGTGCGTGCGCTGGCCGCGCACCGGCAGCCCGCGCCGATGCCGCAGCCCGCGGTAGCAGCCGAGGTCCATCAGGCGCTTGATGTTGACCGCGACCTCGCGACGCAGGTCGCCCTCGACCTGCAGGTTCTGGTCGATGTGCTCGCGGATCGCCACCAGCTC
The DNA here is from genome assembly GCF_058622915.1 of Thermohalobaculum sp. Classification (NCBI taxonomy): domain Bacteria; kingdom Pseudomonadati; phylum Pseudomonadota; class Alphaproteobacteria; order Rhodobacterales; family Paracoccaceae; genus Thermohalobaculum; species Thermohalobaculum sp. Next base: position 5,021 of record NZ_JBZSYN010000071.1, read on the forward strand.
TGCGTCCGACAGCTCGTTGACCCGGCGGCTCACGTCCACGCCCGCGGCCTCGCAGACATTGCGGGCGGTGCTGTGACCAATACCGTAGATGTAGGTCAGCGCGATCGGCACGCGCTTGTTGGTCGGAATGTTAACGCCAGCTATGCGCGCCACTGCTCCAGCTCCATCCTGTCATGCCCGCCGCAGCGGGCCGAAATCCGGTAAGACCGGCAGGCGCCGGTCGTGCTCGCCCTCTCGATAGTCCAGACCAAAACGCCGCCCCCGCAAGGAGGCTGCGCTGGCAGCCAACACGGCGGAGGCGACTCTCTGTCGCCGGGAAGCGCGCACTATAGTCGGGCGCTCCCCGCCGTCAAGCCCCGCCGGCGCGCGGCGGATCTCCGCCGCACCGGGGATCCGGCCGCCGATGCCGAGCGAGTCGGAAGGCTTCATCCAAGCGCCTCGCCGATCTCCGCGGCGACCTCGTCGATGCCGGCCATGCCGTTCACCGTCGCGAGCTTTTCCGTGCGCCGGTAATAGTCGATCAGGGGCGCGGTCTCGGCGTTGTAGGCGGCCAGCCGCGCGCGCACCGTCTCGGCATTGTCGTCGGGGCGGCGGGTGAACTCGGTCGAGCCGCACTTGTCGCACACGCCCTCCTGCGCGGGACGCTTGTAGTCGTCGTGATACCCCTCGCCGCACCGTGCGCAGGTGAAGCGTCCGGAGATGCGCTTCACCAGCTCCTCGTCGTCCACCTTCATCAGCACGACGACATCGAGCCGCATCGCTTTCTCGCCGAGCAGCCGGTCCAGTGCCTCGGCCTGTGCAACCGTGCGCGGGAAGCCGTCGAAGATCACTCCCCGACCCACGTCGGGCCGGTCGAGCCGCTCGGAGACGACGCCGATGACCACCTCGTCGGGCACGAGCTCGCCTGCCTCCATGATCGCCTTGGCTTTGCGGCCGACATCGGTGCCCGCCTTGACGGCCGCCCTCAGCATGTCGCCGGTCGAGAGCTGGATCAGCCCGCGCTCGTCCATGAGGATGCGCGCCTGCGTGCCCTTGCCGGCGCCCGGCGGCCCGAGAAGAATGACGTTCATCGGGACCTCCCCTCTCAGCGGCCGCGAATCCGGGCCTTCTTGATCAGGCTCTGGTACTGGTGCGCCAGCAGGTGGCTCTGGATCTGCGTGATCGTGTCCATGGTGACGGAGACGACGATCAGAAGCGACGTGCCGCCGAAGTAGAAGGGCACACCGACCTTGGAAATCAGGATCTCCGGCAGCAGACAGACCAGCACCAGATAGATTGCGCCCACGACCGAGAGCCGCGTCAGCACGTAGTCGAGGTAGTCCGCGGTGCGCGCACCGGGCCGGATTCCGGGCACGAACCCCCCATGCTTCTTCAGGTTGTCGGCCACCTCGGTCGGGTTGAACACGACCGCCGTGTAGAAGAAGGTGAAGAAAACGATCAACCCGGCATAGAGCAGCATGAAGAGCGGCTGTCCGCGTCCCAGATAGGCGGCCACCACGCCCATGACGCCGAGGTGCCCGCCCCCTGCCGAGAAGCTGGCGACCGTGGTCGGCAGCAGCAGCAGCGAAGAGGCGAAGATCGGCGGGATGACGCCCGATGAGTTGATCTTGAGCGGCAGGTGCGAGCTCTCGCCGCCATACATCTTCTGCCCGACCTGGCGCTTCGGATACTGAATCAGGATCCGCCGCTGGGCGCTCTCGACATAGACGACGCCGTAGATCACCGCCCCCGCGAGCACGAGCACGCCGACGATGACGAAGGTGCTGAGCTGGCCGGTGCGCCCGAGCTCGAAGAACTGCGCCATGTGCGAGGGCATCCCGGCGATGATGCCGGAGAAGATGATCAGCGAGATGCCGTTGCCGATGCCCCGCGCCGTGATCTGCTCGCCGAGCCACATCAGGAACATGGTGCCGCCGACCAGCGTGATCACCGTGGAGGCGCGGAAGAAGGCGCCGGGCTCGAGCGCGAGGCCCTGACCCTCAAGCCCGACGGCGATACCGTAAGCCTGTACCATGGAAAGCAGCACCGTGCCGTAGCGCGTGTACTGGTTCATCTTGCGCCGGCCCGACTCGCCCTCCTTCTTGAGCTGCTCGAGCGAGGGCATCATCGAGGCCGCCAGCTGCATGATGATCGAGGCCGAGATATAGGGCATGATGCCCAGCGCGAAGATCGCCATGCGGCCGACCGCGCCACCCGCGAACATATTGAAGACGCCGAGAATGCCGCCCTGGGTCTGCTGGATGAAGCGGGCAAGCTGGACCGGGTCGATCCCGGGCATCGGGATGTAGGTGCCCAGCCGATAGACCACAAGCAGCCCGAGCGTGAACAGGATGCGCTTCTGCAGATCCTTGGCCCGTCCGAGCGTGCTCCAGCTCAGGTTGGCGGCCATCTGTTCGGCGGCTGATGCCATCTCGTCTCGCCCTCTCCTGCCCCAGCGGTCCCTGCGCGGCCGGCGCGCGCCGGCTCAGCCTTCGGCTGCGCCGGCGGCGGGTGCCTTGACGGTCAGGGTGCCGCCCGCCGCCTCGACCGCGGCGACAGCCGCCTTGCTGGCCCCGGTGGCCTCGATTCTCACGCCCTTGGTCGTCAGCTCGCCCTTGGCCAGCACGCGCACGCCATCGCGCTTGCGCCGCACCAGACCGGCGGCCGCTAGGGCCGCCTCGTCGATCGGCGCCTTGGCATCGAGCTTTCCGGCATCGATGAACTTCTGGATGCTGCCCAGGTTCACCACGGCGAAGCTCTTCGCGAAGATATTGTTGAAGCCGCGCTTGGGCAAGCGGCGGTGGATCGGCATCTGGCCGCCCTCGAACCCCTTGACGGCGACGCCCGAGCGCGACTTCTGGCCCTTGATGCCGCGGCCGGCGGTCTTGCCCTTGCCCGAGCCCGGCCCGCGGCCGACGCGCTTGGTCTTCCTGGCGGCGCCGGGATTGTCTCTCAGTTCGTGAATCCGCATGACGCATTCTCCTGTCGCCGGACCGACGGGCCGATGCGTCCCATGCCCGCCGCCACGGCCTGTTGCGATGTGACCCCGGAGCGCACCCCCGGAGTCGCGCAGCGCGGCCTAGCCGCGCTCCTCGACGATCTCCACCAGATGCGGGATCTTGTTGATCATGCCGCGGACCGAGGGCGTGTCCTCGAGCTCGCGGGTCCTGTGCATCCGGTTGAGCCCCAGCCCGATCAGCGTCGCGCGCTGCTCCTCGGGTCGACGGTTCGGGCTGCGAACCTGCCTGACCACGATGGTCTTGCCCGCCTTGGGCTTGCCCGGTTTGGCCTTCGCTGCCTTGGGCTTCGCGGCCTTGGCCTTGGCGGCCTTGGGCTTGGCTGCCTTGGGCTTGGCTGCCTCGGGCGCGGCGCGCCCGGTCGGCGCCGCCACGCCGGCCGATGCCTCGGGCTCGGCCGCTTTCGGCTTGACGACCTTGGCCTCCGCCGCCTCCGGCGACGCTGCCTCGGGCGCGGCGCCCTTCTCGGCCGCCCCGGCTTCGCTGTCCTTGTTCTCGGCCATGTCGCGCCTCTTCCTTACTCTGTCGCCGCCGGCTGGCCCGCCCGGGCCGGCAGGACGTCGGAAACCTTCTTGCCGCGGCGCTGCGCCACCTGGCGCGGCGACAGCTCCTGCTGCAGCCCGTCCATGGTTGCGCGCACCATGTTGTAGGGGTTCTGGCTGCCCACCGACTTGGCCACAACGTCTTGCACGCCCAGCATCTCGAAGACCGCACGGCACGGGCCGCCGGCGATGATGCCGGTGCCAGCCGGCGCTGAGCGCATCACCACACGCCCCGCCCCCCAGTGGCCCTGGATGTCGTGGTGCAGCGTGCGGCCCTCGCGCAGCGGCACGCGGATCACGTTGCGCTTGGCCTGCTCGGTGGCCTTGCGGATCGCCTCGGGCACCTCGCGCGCCTTGCCGGAGCCGAAGCCGACCCGCCCCTTCTGGTCGCCGACCACGACCAGCGCCGCGAAGCCGAAGCGCTTGCCGCCCTTCACCGTCTTCGAGACGCGGTTGATCGAGACCAGGCGATCCGAGAACTCGCCGTCGCGGTCGTCGTCGCGGCGGTCCCGCCGCTCGCCGCCCCGGTGCCGGCGGTCGTCACGTTCTGCCATTCTCGCCTCCTCAGAGCTTCAGGCCGGCTTCGCGGGCCGCATCCGCCAGAGCCTTGACCTTGCCGTGGTAGAGATAGCCGCCGCGATCGAAATAGACCTCCTCGATGCCGGCCGCCTTGGCGCGGGCGGCGATCTCGGCTCCGACCTTGGACGCCGCCTCGAGATTGCACTTGCCCTTGAGCCCCAGCTTCGGCTCCAGCGTCGAGGCCGCAGCCAGCGTCCGCCCCGCCGTGTCGTCGATGATCTGCACCGAGATGTTCTTGTTCGAGCGGTAGACGCTCAGGCGCAGCCGTCCCTCGGCCACCTTCCGCAGCTTGTTGCGGACGCGCAGGCGGCGCCGCAGCATGAGCTCGTGCTTCGATCTCGCCATCTGTCCGCTCCTTACTTCTTCTTGCCTTCCTTGCGGAAGATGTACTCGCCCTTGTACTTCACGCCCTTGCCCTTGTAGGGCTCGGGCGGCCGCCAGCCGCGGATCTCGGCCGCGACCTGGCCAACCCGCTGCTGGTCGATGCCGCTGATCTCGATTTCGGTCGGCTTCGGGCACACCACCTGGATTCCCTCCGGGATCGGATACTCGACATCGTGGCTGTAGCCCAGCGCGAGCTTCAGCGTCTTGCCCTGGACCTGCGCGCGATAGCCGACGCCGTTGATCTCCAGCTCGGTCTTGAAGCCCTGGCTCACACCGGTCACCAGGTTCTGCACCTGCGTGCGGGTCATGCCCCACTGCTGGCGCGCGCGCTTGGAGCCGCTGCGCGGCTTGACCGAGATTTCGCCGTCCTCGAGCCGGACCTCCACCTCGTCCGTCGCCGTGAACCGGCGCTCGCCCTTGGGGCCCTTGACCGCGACGGTCTGGCCCGAGACGTTCGCCGTCACCCCACTGGGCAGCGCAACCGGCCGCTTTCCGATGCGTGACATCTCCGCGCCCTCCTCAGAATACCGTGCAGAGCACTTCGCCGCCGACGTTCTCGGTGCGCGCCCTGGCGTCGGACATCACGCCGCGCGAGGTCGAGACGATCGACACGCCCAGGCCGTTGCGCACCTGCGGCAGGTCTTTGGCCGCCATGTAGACCCGGCGGCCCGGCGTCGAGACGCGCGCGAGTTCGCGGATCACCGGCTCGCCGTCGAAGTACTTGAGCTCGATTTCGAACTCCGGCTTCGCCGGGTCGTCGCCGAGCCTGGCATAGCCGCGGATGTAGCCCTCGCTCTGCAGCACGTCGAGCACCCAGCCCCTGAGCTTCGAGGCGGGCGTGCGCACCTTCGACTTGTTCCGCAACTGCGCATTGCGAATGCGGGTCAGCATGTCGCCGAGAGGATCGTTCACTGACATACGTGCCTCCTCACCAGCTCGACTTGACCATGCCGGGGATCTCGCCCTGCGAGGCCAGATCCCTGAGCGCGATACGGCTCATCTTGAGCTTGCGGTAGTACGAGCGCGGGCGCCCGGTGACCTGGCAGCGGTTGCGCACGCGCGTCGGCGACGAGTTGCGCGGCAGCTTCGCTAGCTTCAGGCGCGCCTTGAAGCGCTCCTCCATCGGCAGGCTGTCGTCGTTGGCGATCGCCTTGAGCTTGGCGCGCTTCTCGGCAAACTGCGCCGCCATGCGTGCCCGCTTCTTGTCGCGCTCGACCATGGAAACTTTGGCCATGTTCCGGGTCCCTCCGGTCAGTTCGGGAAGGGCATGTTGAAGTGCTTCAACAATGCCTTCGCCTCGGCGTCGGTCTTCGCCGTCGTACAGATGATGATGTCCATGCCGCGGATCTCGTCGACCTTGTCGTAATCGATCTCGGGAAAGACGATGTGCTCGCGGATTCCCATCGAGAAGTTGCCGCGCCCGTCGAAATGCCTGCCGCGCAGGCCGCGGAAGTCGCGGATCCGCGGCATCGCGATGGTCACGAGGCGATCGAGGAAGTCGTACATGCGCTCGCGCCTCAGCGTGACCTTGACGCCGATCGGCATGCCCTCGCGCAGCTTGAAGTTCGAGATCGACTTGCGCGCCTTGACGATCACCGGCTTTTGGCCGGCGATCAGCGCCATGTCGTCATGCGCGGCCTTGACCTTCTTCTGGTCCTGCACCGCCTTGCCCACGCCCATGTTCAGCACGATCTTGTCGAGCCGCGGGATCTCCAGCTCGTTCTTGTAGCCGAACTCCTCTTTCATCGCGGTGCGGACCTGGCTGTCGTAGTGCGCGCGCAGGCGCGGGACGTATTTGGAGCCGTCAGCCATCGATGACCTCCCCGGACTTCTTGGCAAAGCGCACCTTGGTGCCGTCCTCGAGGAACTGGAACCCGACCCGTGTGGCGCCCCCGCCCTGGGGGTCGACCAGTGCCAGGTTCGACAGGTGGATCGACGCCTCCTTGGTGATGCGTCCGCCCTGGGCCTGCGCGGACTGGCGCTGGTGGCGCACCACCATGTTGACGCCGGCAACCAGGGCGCGGCTCTGCTTCGGCATGACGCGCAGGATTTCGCCCTCCTTGCCGCGGTCGCGGCCCGAGAGCACGACCACGCGGTCGCCCTTCTTCAGCTTCGCAGCCATCACAGGACCTCCGGCGCCAGGCTGATGATCTTCATGAAGTTCTTCTGGCGCAGCTCGCGAACCACCGGGCCGAAGATGCGCGTGCCGATCGGCTCGAGGTTGTTCGACAGCAGCACCGCGGCGTTGCGGTCGAAGCGGATCGCGGTGCCGTCCTCGCGCCGCACCTCCTTGGCGGTGCGCACGATCACGGCCTTGCGCACGTCGCCCTTCTTCACCCGGCCGCGGGGAATCGCCTCCTTGACCGAGACGACGACGATGTCGCCGACGCCCGCATATTTGCGCTTGGCGCCGCCGAGCACCTTGATGCACTGCACCCGCCGCGCGCCGGAGTTGTCGGCGACGTCCAGGTTGGTCTGCATCTGGATCATGGCGGTCTCTCCCGACCTTGGCCCATCACCCCGCTGTCGCGTCTCGGGGGCTCGGGCCTGGTTTCGACTGAACCGGGTGTCGTGTCAGGTCACTCGGCCTGGGTCACGACCTCCCAGCGCTTGGCTCGCGATTTCGGCGGGCATTCCTGGATGCGCACGATGTCGCCCACCTTGCACGCGTTGGTCTCGTCATGCGCGGCGTACTTCTTGGTGCGGCGCACGGTCTTCTTCATCACCGGATGGGCAAAGCGGCGCTCGACGAGGACCGTAACGGTCTTCTCGTTCTTGTCGCTGACGACGGTGCCCTGCAGAATTCGCCTCGGCATCTCTTCTCACCTCACTCCGTCGCGGCGGCCGCGCGGGCCTTCTCGTTCAGGATCGTCTTCACCCGGGCGGCGTCGCGGCGTACGGTGCGCCGGCGCGCCGTGTTCGCGAGCTGGCCGGTCGCGGCCTGGAAGCGAAGGTTGAACCCCTCCTTCTTCAGCTTCTCCAGCTCCTCGCGCAGCTGGTCCGGCGTCTTGTCGCGCAGCTCTTCAGCCTTCATGGCGACACCCTTCCTCGACAGTCGCGCCCCGGGGCACTCCCTTCGGCGCGCCGATCCTCAAAAACAATGGCCGCGCCCCATATAGGGCGCAGGCCCGAAACTCACCAGTCCTCGCGGACGACGACCCTGCTCTTCACCGGCAACTTCATGGCGGCGAGGCGGAGCGCCTCCTTTGCCACAGCCTCCGGCACGCCGTCAACCTCGAACATGATGCGGCCGGGGTGGACGCGGCAGGCCCAGAACTCGGGCGCGCCCTTGCCCTTGCCCATGCGCACCTCGATCGGCTTCTTGGTCACCGGCACGTCGGGGAAGATGCGGATCCAGACCCGCCCCTGGCGCTTCATCGAGCGCGTGATGGCGCGCCGCGCCGCCTCGATCTGGCGTGCGGTGACGCGCTCGGGCTCCGTCGCCTTGAGGCCGTAGGAGCCGAAGTTCAGCTCCGACCCGCCCTTGGCGACGCCATGGATGCGGCCCTTGTGCTGCTTGCGGAATTTCGTTCGCTTCGGCGAAAGCATGGCTCATACTCCTCAGCGGGCCTCAGCGGTGCGGGCGGAAGCCGCCGCCGCCCTCCTGGATCTCCTGCTGGCGCCGGTCGCGGGCCTGAGGATCATGCTCCATGATCTCACCCTTGAAGATCCAGACCTTCACCCCGATCACGCCATAGGCGGTCTTGGCCTCGGCGATGGCATAGTCGATGTCGGCGCGCAGCGTGTGCAGCGGCACACGGCCGTCGCGATACCACTCGGTCCGGGCAATCTCGGCGCCGCCCAGCCGGCCTGCGGCGTTCACGCGCACGCCCTGGGCGCCCATGCGGATGGAGTTCTGCATGGCGCGCTTCATGGCGCGGCGGAACGAGACGCGGCGCTCGAGCTGCTGGGCGATGTTCTCGGCCACCAGCTGCGCGTCCAGCTCCGGCCGGCGGATCTCGACAATGTTGAGATGCAGCTCCGACTTGGTGATTTCGCTCAGCTTGCGCCGCAGCTTCTCGATGTCGGCGCCCTTCTTGCCGATGATCACGCCCGGGCGCGCCGTGTGGATGGTCACCCGGCACTTCCTGTGCGGGCGCTCGATCACCACGCGGCTGACGCCGGCCTGCGCGCACTCCCGCTTGATGAAGTCGCGAATCGCCAGGTCCTCGTGCAGCAGGTCGCCATAGTCCTTGGTGTCGGCGAACCAGCGGCTGTCCCAGGTGCGATTGATTCCGAGTCGCAGCCCGACCGGATTGACCTTGTGTCCCATTAGGCCTGCTCCTCTACCTGCCGGACCTTGATCGTCAGCTGGCTGAACGGCTTCTCGATGCGGCCATAGCGCCCGCGCGCGCGCGGGCGGCCCCGCTTCATGACCAGGTTCTTGCCGACCCACGCCTCGGCGACGATCAGCTCGTCGACATCGAGCCCATGGTTGTTCTCGGCATTGGCGACCGCCGACTGCAGCGTCTTCTTGACGTCCTGCGCGATGCGCTTCTTCGAAAACGTCAGCATCGCCAGCGCCGCATCCACCGGCTTGCCGCGGATCAGCTGCGCCACCAGGTTCAGCTTCTGCGGGCTCACCCGCATCATGCGATTGACCGCCATCGCCTCGTTGTCCGCGATGCGGGGGGGATTCTTTGGCTTGCCCATGGCTTACCTCCGCTTCGCTTTCCGGTCCGCGGCGTGGCCGTGGAAGGTGCGGGTCGGCGCGAACTCGCCGAACTTGTGGCCGATCATCTCCTCGGTGACGCTGACAGGAATGTGCTTCTTGCCGTTGTAGACACCGAAGGTCAGCCCGACGAACTGCGGCAGGATGGTCGAGCGCCTCGACCATGTCCTGATCACCTCGTTGCGGCCCGACTCGCGCGACTTCTGCGCCTTCTTCAGGACGTGCGGGTCGACGAAGGGGCCCTTCCAGACGGAACGTGGCATGTCGCGGTCTCCTTACGCGCCCTTGCGGCGCACATGGCGCGAGCGCAGGATGTATTTCTGGGTCGCCTTGTTCTGGCGGGTCTTGCGGCCCTTGGTGGGCTTGCCCCAGGGCGTCACCGGGTGCCGGCCGCCCGAGGTGCGGCCCTCGCCGCCGCCGTGGGGGTGGTCGATCGGGTTCATCGCCACGCCGCGCACCGAGGGGCGCTTGCCGCGGTAGCGCGTGCGGCCCGCCTTGCCGATATTGGTGTTGGCGTTGTCCGGATTGGACACGGCGCCGACGGTCGCCATGCACTCCTGGCGCACGATGCGCATCTCGCCCGAGCTGAGCCGCAGCTGCGCATAACCGCCGTCGCGCCCGACGAACGCGGCATAGGTCCCCGCGGCGCGCGCCATCTTGCCGCCGGCGCCCGGCTTGAGCTCGATGTTGTGCACGATGGTGCCGACTGGCATGCCGGTGAACGGCATCGCATTGCCCGGCTTGATGTCGACCTTGGCGCCCGAAACGACCTTGTCGCCCACGGCCAGGCGCTGCGGCGCCAGGATGTAGGCCTGCTCGCCGTCGTCATAGCGGACCAGCGCGATGAACGCGGTCCGGTTCGGGTCGTACTCGATGCGCTCCACCGTCGCCTGCACGTCGTGCTTCTTCCGCTTGAAGTCGACGATGCGGTAAAGCCGCTTGGCCCCGCCGCCGCGCCGGCGCGCCGTGATCCGCCCGGAGTTGTTTCGCCCGCCCTTCTTCGTCAGGCCCTCGGTGAGGGACTTGACGGGACGACCCTTCCACAGATCCGAACGGTCGATCAGAACCAGCCCGCGCTGGCCCGGCGTCACCGGATTGTAGGTTTTCAACGCCATCTTGCTGTCTTCCGTCTCTCGTGGTTCAGCGGCCCCGGATCACAGACCCGTGGTCACGTCGATCATGTGCCCCTCCTCGAGGGTCACATACGCCTTCTTGAAGTCCGCCTGCCGTCCCGGACGGCCGCGGAAGCGCTTGACCTTGCCCTTGGTCAGCGTCGTGTTCACTGCCTTCACCTTGACGCCGAAAAGCGCCTCCACCGCCTCCTTGATCAGCGGCTTGTTGGCATCCTTGCGCACCTCGAACACCACCGCGTTGGCCTCCGAGGCCCGGGTCGACTTCTCGGTGATCACGGGACGCCGGATCACGTCGTAGAGCTCTGCCTTGGCGGTCATTTCAGTCGCGCCTCCAGCGCCTCAACCCCGGCCTTGGTCACGACCACGAGGTCGCGCTTCAGGATGTCGTAGACGTTCGCGCCCTGGCTGGGCATCAGCTGGATGCCGCGCAGGTTGCGCGCCGCACGGGCGAAGTTCTCGTCCAGCGCCGGCCCGTCGATGACCAGCGCCTTCGCCCAGCCGAGCTTGGTCACCTTCTCGGCCAAAACCTTGGTCTTGGGCTCGCCGAGCTTCGCCTCGTCCAGCACGATCAGCTCACCCGCCTGGGCCTTGGCGCTCAACGCCATCTTCAGGCCAAGCCGGCGCACCTTCTTCGGCAGATCGTGCGCATGGCCGCGCGGGTGCGGCCCCTTGGTGGTGCCGCCGTGGCGCATCAGGTTGACGCCGGCCGCACCGTGCCGCGCCCGCCCGGTGCCCTTTTGCCGGAAAAGCTTCTTCGCCGGATAGGACACGCCGCTGCGCGTCAGCGTCGCGTGCGTGCCTGCCTGACGCCGTGCCAGCTGCCAGCGCACCACCCGGTGCAGGATGTCCGAGCGCGGCTCGAGCCCGAAGATCTCGTCGGCCAGATCGATCGAGCCCGCCTTGCCGGACTCGAGGTTTATCACGTCCGATTTCATTTCTCCTCGCCTCCCTCGGGGGCTTCACCGGACTCCTCGCCCTTCTCCGCCTTGATCTCTTCCTCGGCTTCCTTGAGGGCGGCCTCCTGCTGCGCGGCCTCCTCGGCCTGGCGGCGAGCCTCGGCCTCGGCCTCGGCGGCGGCGGCCTCCTCGGCCGCCTTCTCCGCGGCCAGCGCGGCTTCCTCGGCGTGCGAGCGCAGGGCGGCCGGCAGGATCACGCCCTCGGGCGCCGGCTTCTTCACCGCGTCCTTGATGGTGACCCAGCCGCCCTTGGCACCGGGCACCGCGCCCTTGACCATGATCAACCCGCGCTCGGCATCCGTCCTGACCACCTGCAGGTTCTGCACGGTGACCCGCTCGGCGCCCATGTGGCCGGCCATCTTCTTGCCCTTCCACACCTTGCCCGGGTCCTGGTTGCCGCCCGTCGAGCCGTGGCTGCGGTGGCTGATCGAGACGCCGTGCGAGGCGCGCAGGCCGCCGAAATTGTGCCGCTTCATGGCGCCGGCGAATCCCTTGCCGATGCTCACGCCGGCGACATCCACGTACTGGCCCTCGAAATAATGGTCGGCGGTGATCTCCTCGCCCACATCGACCATGTTCTCGGGCGAGACTCGGAACTCCACCACCTTGCGCTTCGGCTCGACATTCGCCTTGGCGAAGTGGCCGCGCTCGGGCCTGGTGGTATTCTTCGGCTTTGCGGTGCCGGCGCCCAGCTGCACGGCGGCGTAGCCGTCCCTCTCGGGCAGCCTCTGGGCCACGACCTGGACCTTCTCCATCTGCAGGACGGTCACCGGCACCTGCCGCCCGTCCTCCATGAAGAGGCGGGTCATGCCCAGTTTCTTGGCGATCACTCCAGAGCGCATCACGCCCTCCTCAGAGCTTGATCTCGACGTCCACGCCGGCGGCGAGGTCGAGCTTCATCAGCGCGTCGACCGTCTGCGGCGTCGGATCGACGATGTCGAGCAGCCGCTTGTGGGTCCGGATCTCGAACTGCTCACGGCTCTTCTTGTCCACGTGCGGCCCGCGCAGAACCGTGAATTTCTCCACCTTGTTCGGCAGCGGAATGGGCCCGCGCACCTGGGCGCCGGTCCGCTTGGCCGTATTCACGATCTCCGCCGTGCTGGCATCCAGCACGCGGTGATCGAAGGCCTTGAGCCGGATCCGAATGTTCTGGCCTTGCATTTCTCTCGCCTCTCGGGCTCGCGGGTTGGGGAACGGCGGCCCGCGCGGGGCCGCCGCCCG
>NZ_JBZSYN010000072.1:0-21080 GCF_058622915.1 Thermohalobaculum sp.
ACCCCTTTCGTCATCGCGTCCGTCGACTGGCGCACACGCTGCGCCGATTGGGCGTCACGGGCCCGCACGAGTGACGTCCTTGCTCTCGAGGCGGGGCGTCGTCGATGGAGCCTGCGGCCACCCCCACCGGAAGGTTCTCCCGCCCCATCTTGCCCGCGCTCTCCCGCACCTGGATTTCCAAGCCTTGTCATCACGAAGGCCGCCGTGACGCGCTTTTCGGGGCACGCGCGGTTGCCTCGGCGCATTGCGGCCTGTCCAGCTTGTCCCGCCGACGGACCCGTCGTATCCAGCGGTGGCGTGACAATTCCGGAAGGACCCGACGGTGCCGCAACGCACATCCCTCCTGGCGCTCTTCAAGAACCAGACATTCCGGATGCTGTGGATCGCGGCGCTGACATCGAATTTCGGCGGGCTGGTGCAGTCGGTCGGCGCGGCCTGGATGATGACGATTCTTTCGCAATCCGAGAGCATGGTTGCGCTGGTGCAGTCCTCGGTCACGCTGCCGATCATGATTTTTTCCCTGCTGGCGGGAGTCTTCGCCGACAATTTCGACCGGCGCCGCGTCATGCTGATCGCCCAGAGCTTCATGTTGTCGGTGTCGGTCGCGCTCGCCCTGATGGCCTATGAGAACCTGCTGACGCCGTGGCTGCTCCTGAGCTTCACGTTTCTCATCGGCTGCGGAACCGCCCTGCACAATCCTTCATGGCAGGCGACCATGGGCGATATCGTGCCCAAGCAGGATCTGCCCTCGGCGGTCGCGCTGAACAGCATGGGCTTCAACCTGATGCGCAGCGTCGGGCCGGCGATCGGCGGTGCCATCGTCGCGGTCGCAGGTGCGGCCGCCGCGTTTTCCATCAATGCGTTAAGCTACATCGGGATCATAGGGGCGCTCGTACGCTGGCAACCGGTCGCAGCCCAGCGCAGCTTGCCGCGCGAGCCGCTCGGCGCCGCCTTCGCGGCCGGCCTGCGCTACGTCGCGATGTCGCCCAACCTGATGCGGGTCATGCTGCGCGGGCTGCTCTTTGGCCTGTCCGCCGTCGCCCTCCTGGCGCTGCTGCCGGTGGTGGTGCGCGACCTGCTCGATGGCCACGCTTTCGAATACGGCGTTATGCTGGGCTGTTTCGGGGCCGGAGCGGTCGGGGGGGCCCTGATGAACAGCCGCCTGCGCGAGCGCTTCGAGAACGAGCTTATCGCGCGCGGTGCATTTGCGGGCTTTGCGCTTAGCAGCACCGTGCTGGCCCTCAGCCATCATTACGCCCTGAGCGGCGCCGCCCTCCTGCTTGCCGGGGGGTGCTGGGTTGTCGCCCTGTCGATGTTCAACGTGACCATCCAGCTTTCCACGCCGCGCTGGGTGGTTGGCCGGGCGCTGGCACTCTACCAGACCTGCGTCTTCGGCGGCATGGCCGCGGGCGGCTGGATCTCGGGGGCGATCGCGGAAAGCTTCGGCGTCGAGCGGGCACTGCTGGTGGCGGCCGTGGCGCTGGTGCTCGGTGCGGCGGTCGGGCGGCACCTCCCCTTGCCCGCCTTCGGCATCCTCAACCTCGACCCGCTCAACCGTTTCCGCGAGCCGCCGCTCCGGCTCGACCTGAGGCAGCGCAGCGGTCCGATCATGATCATGGTCGACTATGTGATCGACCAAAAGGACGTGCCGGCATTTCTCTCGGCGATGTACCGCAGGCGGCGCATCCGCATCCGCGACGGCGCCAAGCAGTGGGCCCTGCTGCGTGACCTCGAGAACCCCGACATCTGGACCGAAAGCTATCATGTCCCGACCTGGGTCGAGTATGTGCGCCACAACGAGCGCCGCACGCAGGCCGATCTCGAATCGTTTGAGAGCCTGCTCGCGCTGCACCGCGGCCCGGACGGACCGCGGGTGCACCGAATGATCGAGCGCCAGACCGTTCCGCTTCACGACGACACGCCGCTCAAACCGGAGTCGAGCTAGACGGCGGCAGGCGCCAAGCGCGCCATGGTGACCCCCGCGGGCGGCCGAGCGAGGTCCACGGCAGCTGACGCTCCCAGTCGCAGGCAGCCGGTGCCGCGTTCCTCGGCCAACCTGGCGACGGGTCGGTGAGGCGTCGAGCGATCATGTGAAGCGGATGCCACAGCGCCGGCGGCTCGCGTTCCGGCCGAGTCGGGCCCGGCGATCCCGCCGGCGTCGGCGCACCATCGGAAACGGTGCGAAAACGGTCGCGAAGGGGCTGACGGGTCGTCTCTCCCGGTCTCGCGCCAGCCGACGGGGGCGCAGCTCGGCCTTCCCAATTACGGCCAAGTCCGTTATCAGCCTTGTTCTAGGCCCTGAGTCATCAGTCCAAGCCGGTCCAGGTCGATATGAAAAAAAACAGGCTTCACCGGCATCGCCGTTCCTTGAAAGTGATCTCCGGACGCTGGCAGCGGCGCGGCATATTCCTGCTCGGCGGTCTGACGGTGGGCGCTTCGGCGGTTGGCCTGGCCGATGCCGCTGACTGGTGCCAGTTCAATTTCTCGCGGTTGATCGCGCACTGGCCCTACGCTCCGCTCGCGGTCACGCCCATCGGTTTTGCGGTGGCGGTGTGGCTGACGAACTCCTACTTCCCGAACTCGCAGGGAAGCGGCATACCGCAGGCGATTGCTGCGCGGCAGCTGACCGACCAGGCGGCGCGCCGACGGCTGGTCTCGATCCGCATTGCGATCGGCAAGATCCTGCTCACGCTTTTGGGCCTCAGCGCCGGCGCCTCCGCGGGCCGCGAGGGACCCACCGTGCAGGTTGGCGCCTCGATCATGTTCGCTGCCGGCCGATGGTCGCCGCGGCGGCAGCCGGGCCTGGTTCTGGCCGGTGCTGCCGCGGGCGTTGCCGCTGCCTTCAATACGCCGCTCGCCGGCATCGTCTTTGGCATCGAGGAGATGAGCCGCAGCTTCGAGGTGCGCGCGAGCGGGCTGATCATCAGCGCGGTCATCACCGCCGGCCTGACGTCGATTGCCCTCGTCGGCAACTATT
Source organism: Thermohalobaculum sp. (assembly GCF_058622915.1). NCBI lineage: Bacteria > Pseudomonadati > Pseudomonadota > Alphaproteobacteria > Rhodobacterales > Paracoccaceae > Thermohalobaculum > Thermohalobaculum sp. Next base: position 2,978 of record NZ_JBZSYN010000072.1, read on the forward strand.
CGTATTTCGGCAGCACCAACGAGATGCTGCCGAATGGCCTGTCCTGGGCCGCCATCCCGATCTGCGGCGTGGTCGGCGGGCTCGCCGGCGGCCTGTTTGGCCAGATAATCGTGGTGACCGCCCGCGGCTTGCCCGGCCTGTTCGGGCACTTTTCCAAGAAGTACCGGATTGGCTTCGCGGCCCTGTGCGGGCTGGGCGTCGCCGTGTGCGGCATCGCGTCGGGCGACATGGTGTTCGGCACCGGCTATGCGCAGGTCAAGACCGCGATCGAGACCGGCCAGCCGCTGCCGCAGACCTTCAGCATCCTCAAGCTGGTCGCGACCGAGTTCACCGCCGTCAGCGGCATCCCGGGCGGCCTGTTCGCGCCGTCGCTTGCCGTTGGCGCGGGCATCGGCAGCAACGTTGCCTACTTCTTCCACGACGCGCCGCTCGCGCCCTTCATCCTGCTCGGCATGGTCGCATATTTCGCCGGGGTGGTGCAGGCGCCCATCACCGCCTTCGTGATCGTAACCGAGATGACCGAGAACCACTCGATGGTGGTTCCGGTGATGACCGCGTCGATCATCGCCTATGCGAGTTCGCGGCTGGTGTGCCCGGAGGGCGTCTATCACGCGCTCGCCGAAGGCTTTCTGGAGGGCCAGCACAGGGCCCCCAAGCGAAGATGATGCATTCGGCGCCGGCGCCATCCGCCGGGCCTGCGACCCAGGGGGTTTGCTGGCCGGACATGTCTGCGCCGACAGGCTCGGAGCCCTGGGGGCAGCCGTGATCGGGCACATCGCCCGGGATCGGTTCCCAAACGCGGTCCCAACGCCGCACGATCACAGCCGATTCCAGCAAGCCTGGCGGGGAGGGTAGGCTCAGGTCTGTGCGCGCGCCGATGCCGACCGGCTCGCAACCGGCCCCGAACCGCCCGGCGGTTCAGAAGACGCCCAGTGCATGGAGGGCCGTGTCGCTCCTCGTTGATCGTTGCATTGGCTCGATCTGCCGAGCGATCTCGCGTGTGGGCAGACTCGCGAACTGCCCATGCATTTTCGATGAAGATTAGGCTGAAAATCAATATATTACACGAAAGAATTTACACATCTGTCAAAGATTTTTCAATCTGTTGTATGTATTGTTCGCTATTTTTCAACATTTCATAATCAATTTTCAAATTATCTGGAAGCGTATACTTGTTGTATGGCATATAATTGTTTATGATGCCTCGCATCAAGAAATCCCAGCGTAATATCGGCGCAATTCGCCTGCTAAGCCGACCTGGAGCCTGGCGGATTTTTCGTTTCAGGCATAGGTCCCTGAAGAGAATATCACACTTTTCGTCCTCGCGACGGGCCTTCGCCTGTCGGTAGACATGTAGTGGCGGAATGTCTTCAGTTCCTATTGACTTAACGCCAAACTTGTTTAATATTTTTTCCCTTAGAAATGACAATCGCATTGCTAAATTGGAATACGCGATATTTTCTGGAGGCGACGTTTTAAATAAAGTTCGAAGTATTTCCATGCTTTCATCTGATAGATTAAAAGAATCTCGCAGGAATTTGAATTCATCGATAAAAGAAGTCGGAACAAAGTAAACCTTTTCAAATCTTTTTCTATAAATGTCGTTAAGTGCAGCAAGATCAAATTTGCTGGTATCGAGGTATGGAAGTTTGCGCATGTGTGATATCGAGCTTATATTACGATATTCCTCATTTGATATAAAAAAGTCCTCTGGGTGTTTGATATTTCCTTCATGTATTTTTTGTTGATAGACAGACGTAATGTAAGATATAGGATCACGCACTGTAATAACAATAATCGATGATCGGCCAAACAATTCCAAGTTTTTATCAGCGGCTTCTTCCCAGCGATGAGGGTCCCAGTTAACCAGGGTTTCAGAGCTTATAAAATTATTTTTCGCCTCAATCCTGTCGTGAGCCACTTTCAATTCCTGTCGACTCGCGCCAAACAAATGATGCTTATAAAATATATCAATCAGGACTTGGTCATTGTAGCATATGTCGGGATCAATTTCAGCCAAGTGGGGGAAAACATACTTTTGAAGTGAGCTCGTGGCAGTTTTCCCCAGCCCAATGTGTACCACTAGCACAATCCGCCTCCAGAGTTTGGAATCGCCCGTGTACTGCGTTAGCTCGAATCGAACATCCCAGTCTATCGGCTCGGAGGCCGGCACGCGCATCGAAGCCGGAGCTGCGGACACGGCGCGCCCCGGGCTTTCCGCGCTCCCGGCGCTTGCCGGGCAAGGGCCGGATGCGGGTGCTGGCAGCGCGTGGTCGCACGGCCTTGGGAGCGCAGGCAGCGGCTAGCCTTGCTTTACAAGTTCAAGGAAGGTGAACATTCCAAGCGGTGCGAGCGAGCGGCGAGCCTTGACCCGAAGCCCGCCCCTTCCGAGCACGCGCTCGATGCGAAAGTCCGAATGCCAGCCCAGCAACCTGTCGAACGGCGCCAGACCCCGCTCCAGCACGGACAGAAGTCCGTGGTCGCGGGCAAAGTGATTGACGATGATGACTTCGCCGCCGGGCTTGCACACGCGCGCCATCTCGGCGACGACCCGTTCAGGCTCGGGCACCACCGAGACCAGATACATCGCCACCACAGTGTCGAAATGGTTGTCGGGATAGTCCAGCTCGCGCGCATCCATCTGGCGCAGCTCGATCACATGCGAGAGCTGGCCCGCCTCGACTCTGCGGCGTGCCCTGGCCAGCATGTCGCGGGAGAAGTCGATCCCCGTGACCTCGAGGTGGCTCGCGTAGTCGGGCAGCGACAGTCCGGTGCCGACGCCGACCTCCAGCACCCGGCCGGCGCGGCTGTTGACGTAGTCGATGGCCTTCCTGCGCCCGCGACGGGTGACGAGGCCGAAGCTGTTGTCGTAGACCGGTGCCCAGCGCCGGTACGACGATGAAATCGCCTTGGGGTCCATTGCAGCTCCTCAAAGAAAACTACGATGCCCGCCGCCGGAGCCTGCCGGCGACGAGGCCGTACACGAGGCCGGCCGCGTAGACGGCATCGGCGAGGATCAGCAGCAGCCAGGGTTTCGTCAGCGCCACCCCGATGGCGAATGCGGTGCCGATCAGAACCCAGCCGGCCTTCCTCTTGGGAATGCGCAATGCCTTGAGTGAAATGGTGGGAAGCCTGCTCACCATCAGGGCGCCGACCAGACCGAGATAGAGCGCGATGGCGAGCGGCAGCGCGGAGGCGTCGAACAGCCCCTCAAACGACAGGAACAGCGGGAACATTGCCAGCAGCGCCCCCGCCGGCGCCGGAACGCCGACGAAATGCGGGCGCGAGCCGAGCGGTCTGACCTCGCGGTTCACATTGAACCGCGCAAGCCTGAGACAGCAGCATATCACGAACACGAGCACGAAGACCCATCCCAACCCGCGCGCATCGGGCAGCGCGAAGCGATAGACGAGCAGGCCCGGCGCCACCCCGAAGCACAGGAAGTCGGACAGCGAATCGAGCTCGGCGCCGAAATTGCTTGTTGCCTTGAACTTGCGGGCAAGCAGTCCGTCGATTCCGTCGATGATGGCGGCGAAGACGATCAGGGCGGCGGCGCGCTGGTAATGTTCGGAGAACACGAACTGGATCGAGGTCAGTCCGGCGCACAGCCCCAGGATGGTCACCAGGTTCGGCACCAGGTGCAGGAAGGGCAGGGTCTCGCCGTTGCGGTCGAAGCGGGCCATGGCTCAGCGCACCTCGCCCGATCGCGCGGGCTCTGTCGAGGCCAGATCGGCCAGTACCGTTTCGCCCGCCATCGCCCTCTGTCCAGGGGCCACCAGGGGCGCCACGCCCTCGGGCAGATAGACATCGAGGCGCGAGCCGAAGCGGATCATCCCGAACCGCTCGCCGGTGCGCAGCACTGTGCCCTCCGACACGTCGCAAACGATCCGCCGCGCCACCAGTCCGGCGATTTGCACCACGCCCAGCTGGCGTCCGTCGGCCAGCTCCAGCGTCAGGCCGTTACGTTCGTTGTCCACGCTCGCCTTGTCCATCGAGGCATTGAGGAACTTGCCGGGCCGATAGGCGACCTTTGCCACCACGCCGCCGATGGGCGTGCGGTTCACGTGGCAGTCGAAGACATTCATGAAGATGCTGACGCGCGTCATCGCCCCCGTTCGCATCTGCAGTTCGGCCGGCGGTGCCGCCGGCCCCACCCCCGAGACCACGCCATCGGCGGGGCTGACGATCAGGCCCTCGCGCACGGGGCTGACCCGCGGCGGGTCGCGAAAGAAGTAATAGCACCACAGCGTAAGGCCGACCCCGATCCAGCCCAGGACCTCCGACAGCACGAACAGGCCCGCCGTTGCCACCGCGAACACCGCGATGAAGCGATAGCCCTCGCGATGGACCGGCTTGATGATCGTGGAGATCATGTTCACGAGGATCGGGGTCTTTCGGAGGTCGGGTCCCGGGTCGGTGTGTGGCGGGTGCGAGGGCGGGCGGGAAATGGGCGCGGCCCTGGAGGGGCAATCGGATTGATGTGCGGCGCCTCGCGTGCTCGATACGAAAAGACACGCCGGATGCCGCTCCAGGGGCCGGCGCGGCATCCCTCCCGATGGCATGCCCGGCCTTCGGGTAGGCTTCCCCCGCAAGGATGTCAACATTGCGGGCGGCTCGGCTGGCGTTTTTGGTGCAAGGGGCGGACAGGTGGCTGCAAAGGCGGAAAGGATTGCCCGCGTGCCGATCAGTCGAGATCGTCCGCCCTTGCTTCGTTCCTCTCGCGCCTGTGCCGCTTGGTGCCGCTGCCGGGGTGCTCTCACCGGCGGGCTCTCAATCGCGGAATGCGCGGCGATTTCTGCCCAACGGCCGCGCTTGGTGCCAGACGGCGACTGCGCACGCGATGTTCGATGCCGGAGCAGCCGATCCCGCCAGGTCGATTGCCGCTCCAATTCCGACTGGCATCGGACTGGCGCATGCTAAATACAACCGGGACCGATCGAGACTCGGTCAGCCGCCGGAGTCGCGTGATGAAAGTGGTGCTTGTGGAGGACGACGCCGAAACGGCGTCCTTTGTCCGGCAGGGACTGGCGGAGTCGGGCTATACCGTCGACCTCGCCCGGGATGGCGCGGACGGGCTGTTCTTGCTCACGGGTGACGAGCAATACGACCTCGCCATCGTCGATCGCCGGCTTCCGAAGCTGGACGGCTTGTCCCTCGTGAAGGAGATCCGGGCGGGCGGCGATCGCACGCCGGTGCTTTTTCTCACGACCATGGACGGCGTCAGCGACCGCGTCGAGGGCCTCGAGGCAGGCGCCGACGACTACCTGGTCAAGCCTTTCGCCTTCTCGGAGCTGCTCGCCCGGGTGAATGCCCTGATGCGCCGGCCTCCGCCGCAGCGCGAGGAAACCGTGCTCAGGGTCGCGGACCTGGAAATGGATCTCTTGCGCCGCACGGTGCGGCGGGCGCAATCGAGCATCGACCTGCTGCCGCGCGAGTTCCGCCTCCTCGAATACCTGATGCGTCACGCGGGCAGGGTCGTGACTCGCGCCATGTTGCTCGAGGAGGTCTGGGGCTTTCACTTCGATCCGCGGACCAGCGTGATCGACACCCATGTCAGCCGTCTGAGAGCTAAGATAGATCGCCCCTTCGAGGCGCCGCTGATCCACACGGTGCGCGGCGCCGGATACGTTCTGAATGCCTCTCAGTAGCTATCTCGGGAGTGCCCATTTGCGGCTTGCCGCACGCTATGCGGGCCTGTTTGCCATGTCGATCGCGATCCTTCTGGGCGTCATCTATTGGGATGCGACCCGCGAGATGTCCGACCAGCTTCGCGACGGGATCGGCCAGGATGTCGAGACTCTGACCAAATCCTACGCCGCGGGGGGTCTGTCGCGCCTGGCCGGCGATGTGGCCGAGCGCACGAGCGGCGTTCGATCCCGTGAGGCCGTGTATCAGCTGCTCGACGCCTCCGGCCGGACGATTGCCGGAACCGCCTTGCGCGCAGCCCCCTTCGTGGGGCTGAAGACGATTCCCAGCCCCACGCCGAACCATCCCGCTCGCACGGTGCTGGCCCGGGGCGTCCGGCTCGGCGACGCGCTGCTCATCGTCGGGCGCAGCACGCACACCATCGACGAGGTGCAAAACATTCTGGTCGACGCCTTTATCTGGGCGCTGGCCTTGACCTTGCCGATTGCGCTTCTCATCGGCCTTGCCATGAGCCGGGCCGCGCTTCGTCGCGTGCAGGCGGTCAACGAGACCGCACGCGAGATCATGGCGGGCAACCTGACGCGGCGAGTCCCGACCTTCGGCACGGGCGACGAGATCGACACGCTTGCCAGGACCGTCAACGGCATGCTGGAGCGGATCGAGCAGCTCATGCGCAACCTGCAGCAGGTCACGAGCGATATCGCCCACGATCTGCGCACGCCGATCGGGCGCCTGAAGCAACGCTTCGAGAGAGCCCGCATGGACCCACAGGGCCCCGATGGCACCGATGCCCTGGTGGCGCATGCGATCACGGACCTGGACCAGATCCTCGACACGTTCAACGCGGTGCTGCGCATCGCCGAGATCGAGGCCGGCGAGCGCAGGGCGCGGTTTACCGAGGTGGATCTCTCCGGCCTGGCCGAGGCCGTCATGGATCTCTACGAGACCGTCGCCGAGGACCTCGGACAGCGCCTCCTCGCGGACATCTCGCCCGGTGTCGTGGTCACGGGTGACGGCGATCTCGTGACCCAAATGCTCGCCAATCTCGTCGAGAATGCCCTGAGGCATACGCCGGGCGGGACCGAGATCAGGCTCGGCCTGGCCGAGCGTGACGGACATGCCACCCTCGTCGTGACCGACAACGGTCCGGGCATTCCAGCTTCCCACAGGGACAGGGTCACGGACCGGTTCTATCGCTTGGAGCAAAGCCGGACCACCGCCGGCTCCGGGCTGGGTCTCGCCCTGGTGAAAGCCATTGCGGACCTGCATGGCGCGACGCTGACGCTCGCGGACAACGAGCCGGGCCTGCGTGTGACCGTTCGCTTCTGATGCGCCGCGCACGAGCGCCGGGCCGACCCGGGTCGCCTCGCCCCGTTTCCTCACATTTCCGTAAGGTGCTGGCGAAAGGCCTGAAAAGTCGCCGGCGCTATGCGTCCTTGCATCGATGCACCGACGGCATCCGCGCACTGGCCAACGCGCACTGGCCAGGTGGGCGGCGAGCACCCGACGGGCAAATGTTTGCGAGGATGCAGACCCATGTCTACCGAAGCCGACCCCTCATACGCGCCCGGCGGCAGCGACCGAGACGGACGAACCCGCAGTCGCGACGTGCTTGCGAGCCTCTTCGGCCGGCTCGGCGCGGCGCGCACGGTGACGGTCGACCTGGCCTTCCGCGCCTGGCGGTATCTCCACCCGGAGGCAACCTTCGGGGACTTCTACACGGCCGTCGTGGGATACGGCCTCGATCGCGGTCTGGCGCATAATTCGCTTGGCTCGCTGGCCTTTCGGCGCCGCGGCGCGATTGCGCCGGGCGACCGGCACGACAGGGACAGCTTCGCCGCGACCGGGCGCGGCAAGTTCGACAACATCATCGCCCTGGCGGGCCTCAGCCCGTACGACGTGGTCGTCGATTTCGGCTGCGGCAGCCTGCGGGTCGGGCAGCATTTCATGCGCCAGGTCGAACCGGGCAACTACTGGGGCCTCGACCTTACCGACCGGTTCTACAGGGACGGCGCCGCGCTGCTCGGCGAGGCGGAAATGGCGCGCTTGCGCCCGAACCTGCATGTCATCGACGATGCCGCGCTGGCCAGGGCGGCAGCGGCGCGCCCGAGCCTGGTCGTGTCGATAGGTGTCCTGCAACACGTTCCGCGAGCGGAATGGGCCACCTATTTCGACCGCCTTGTGAGCCTGACCTCCGATCACACCCGCCTGGTCGTCAATTTCACTGCCGGCGCCGGCGCCGGCGCGGGCCGGATCGGCAATACCAGCTGGTGCTACCGCGCAGACGATATCGAGGCCGAGATCGCCCGCCGTCGTCCTGGCGCGCGGTTCCTGATTCGCCAAGGCGTGATAAAACAGAAGGGCGCCCATGTCGCGGGCCGGGCTTACCTGCTGGCCACGTGGCCGGCGTTCGACCCGCGCAGCGCGAGGCCCACTGCTGCGCCCGGTGCGGCAAGCGGCCTTGCGGTGCCGGCGGCGGCAGCCGGGGCGGGCCGGCCGGGCGCCGCCTGAGCCGCAGCGCCAGCATCTGCGCCAGCCCCGGGCACAGCCCTGTACCGGGGGTTCGGGACCGCTGCGATGCGTCCCGGCGTCCGCCTTGCGCAGCGCTGCGCGGGTCAGTTCCACGTGTTGCGAATGTGCAGGCCGATGTCCATGGCGGGCCGCGGCGCCGCGTTGGACGCGTCCGCGGGCGCCGCAGCCGGCGTCCTCGGCCAGGCAAGCCGCTCGAACCGGTCCAGGATGTGGTCGGGCAGGAACCGCGTGCGCCCGGCATAGACATGACGGTCGCCGCGCCGATGCTGGCCGTGGGTGTAAAAGCGCAGGGGCAGCATCAGGTGCAGGCTGTCCCGCGCCCGCGTCATCGCCACGTAGAGCAGCCGGCGCTCCTCCTCGATCTCGGCCCCGGTGCCGGTGGCAAGATCGGAGGGGATGGAGCCGTCGACGCAGTTCAAGAGGTAGACGTGTCGCCATTCCTGGCCCTTGGCCGAGTGGATGGTGGAGAGGATCAGATAGTCCTCGTCGCGCAGGGGCACGCCGGCCTCGTTGCCGGTGGCGCTCGTCGGATCGAGCGTGATCTCGGTGAGGAACTGCGCGCGCCCGTCATAGCCCGCGGCGATCTGCTCGAGCTGGATGAGCCCGGCGCGCCGGACGGCGGCGTCCTCGTGCAGGCGCTCGAGGCAGGGCTCGTACCAGCGGCGCACGGCCTCGATCTCGTCGGGCCAGCCCAGCGCGCCGGCCCTGAGCCGCTGATATAGCGCGGCGAACTCGGTCCAGGCCGCGGCCGCCCGCGCCGGCACCCGGGCGGCGCTGAGCGCGGCCGCAGGCTCCGCCGCCGCCCCGATCGCGCTCAACGCCGCATCCGCGGTCGCCGGGCCGACGCCGGCCATCAGCTGAAGCGCCCGGAACCCGGCGATCCGGTCGCGCGGGTTCTGCGCGAAACGAAGCACCGCGAGCACGTCCTTCACATGCGCCGCGTCGAGGAACCTCAGCCCGCCGAACTTGACGAAGGGGATGTTGCGCCGCGTCAGCTCGACCTCCAGCGGCCCCGAATGATGGGCGGTGCGAAACAGCACGGCCTGCTGCTTCAGCGCCGTGCCCGCCTCGCGCGCCGCCAGGATCTCCCGGCAGACATAGTCGACCTGCCCGCTCTCGTCGGGCACGGTGACCAGCGCCGGCCGGGCGCCCCCGGCCCGCGCGCTCCACAGCGTCTTGGCATAGCTCTCGCGCGCCTCGGCGATCACGGCGTTGGCGGCGTCGAGGATCTCGGGGGTCGAGCGGTAGTTCTGCTCCAGCGCCACCAGCCGCGCGGGCGGCGAGAACCGGCCGGGGAAATCGAGGATGTTGCGCACGTCCGCGGCGCGAAACCCGTAGATCGACTGAGCGTCGTCGCCCACCACGGTGACGCCCTGGCCGTCGGGCTTCAGCCCGGCCAGGATCTGCGATTGCAGGCGGTTGGTGTCCTGGTACTCGTCGACCAGCACATGGTCGAAGCGCGCGCCGATCTCGCCGGCGAGACCGGGCTCGTCCATCATGTGCCGCCAGTAGAGCAGGAGGTCGTCGTAATCGAGTACGCCCGCCTCCTGCTTCGCCGCCACATAGGCGCCGAACAGCGCCTTCAGCTCCGCCTCCCAGCCGGCGCACCAGGAAAAGTCGGCCCGCAGCACCTCGTCCAGCCCGGCCTGCGCGTTCACCACCCGCGAATAGATCGCCAGGCAGGTCGCCTTCGTGGGAAACCGGCTCTCGGTCCGCGAGAGGCCCAGGCGGTGGCGCACCAGGTTCACCAGGTCGGCGGAGTCTTCCCGGTCGTGGATGCTGAAGGCCGGGTCCAGGCCGATCAGGCCGGCATGTTCGCGCAGCAGCCGCGCACCGATGGCGTGGAAGGTGCCCGCCCAGCTCAGCCCCTCGGCGAGGATCGCGGCCCTCGGCCCCAGCAGCTGGGCGGCGACGCGCCCGGCCCGGCGCGTCATATCGGCCGCCGCGCGTCGCGAGAAGGTCATCAGCAGGATGCGCCGGGGATCGGCCCCCTTGCGCACCAGATAGGCCAGCCGGTGCACCAGCGTGTTGGTCTTGCCGGTGCCGGCTCCGGCGACGATCAACAGCGGTCCGGCAACGGCCCCATCACCATGCAGCACGGCTGCGCGCTGCTGCCGGTTTAGGGCATCGATAAAGGAATCGGCGGCTATGGCGGCATCGCGTCGGCTCATGTGCAGAGTAAGCGATATTCGCGCTTTGTTCGCAAGCCCGACGATGACCGGCGAAGCCGGCAGCCGGCATTCCCGTGCAGCGTGTAGCAATCGTCACAGTCGCCGGGGGCGCGGCGTGGCAGTCTGCCCTTCAAGGAACGAATCAGTGCTGCTGCCGTCCAAGGCGCAGCGACGAAGCTGAGGGAAGGCGAAAATGACTTATCTGCTCTATCCGATGATGATCGCGCTGGCCGCATTCGGCTCGGGTCTGGTCTTCGTCTGAGGCTCCCGCCACGCCGGCCGCGGTGACCTTCGCTCACCCGCCCGGCCGGCCCAGACGCGCCTCCAACTCGTCGAGAAGACCGATCTGTCCCTTGTGAATCTTGCGCCGCGCCGTGGCCAGGTCGAACCACGCGGCGCGATCCACCTCCGGGAAATCCTGCATCCGGCCCGAGCGCGGCGGCCATTCCATCGAGAACCTGTTGGACCGCACGGCGGCCGCGTCGAGCTCGGCCTTCACGGCCCAGGCGTGCACCACCTTGCCGCCGGCCTGTTTGCGCGGCACCAGCGCCAGCACCGGCCCCTCGCAGGCAAGGCCGGTCTCCTCGGCGAACTCGCGCCGCGCGGCGTCCAGCAGCTCCTCGCCGGGCTCCGCCTCGCCCTTGGGAATCGACCAGGCGTGCTCGTCCTTGCTGGCCCAGAAGGGCCCGCCGGGGTGCACCAGCAGGACATCCACCACCCCATCCCGCCACCGATAGGGCAGCAGGCCTGCGCTCGTTTTCGCCATGGGGCGAGGAAACCATGGCGGGCAGGCGGATTCAACGCCGCGGCGCCGCGCTTTCGGACTCCGGGCTGTCGCCGTCCCCTTGGCCCTGCAGGTGATGCTCGCGCGCCTGCGCCTCGATGAAGACCCGGGTGATGATGGGGAAACGCTCCTTGATGCGGCGCTCGAGCCGGGTCACGGTCGCCTCGATGTCCTCGAGGCCGGCATGGTCCTCGAAGTCGAGGCTGATATTGGCCAGCACGTCGCTCGGCCCGAAATGCACCGTGCGCAGCTCGTTGACGCCGTGCACCGTCGGCTCGGACAGGGCCATCTGCCGGATGCCCTCGACCGTCGCTGCGCCGGCCGTCTCCCCGGTCAGCAGGCTCTTGGTCTCATAGGCCAGCCCCAGCGCGGTCACGGTGAGGATGGCGCCGATGGCGATCGACCCCGCGCCGTCCGCCCATTCGAGGTGCAGGAACTGCACCGCGAGCAGCGCGACGAAGGCGACCAGAAGGCCAAGCAGCGCGGCGCTGTCCTCGAACAGCACGGTGAAGACCGTGGGGTCCTTCGAGCGGCGCACCTCGCGCAACAGGCCCTTGTTGCCACGCGCGCGGCTGAACTCGCGGAAGGCCACCGACCACGAGAAACCCTCGAACAGCGCCGCGGTCGCGAGCACGAGGTAGTTGACCACGAAGTTCGAGACCATGTGCGGCTCGGCGAGCTTGGTGATGCCCTCGTAGAAGGACACCCCCGCGCCGAGGCCGAAGATCAGGATCGCGACGATGAAGGCCCAGAAATAGAGCTCCATGCCGTGGCCGAACGGGTGCTCCGCATCGGCCGGCTTGCGCGAGCGCACCAGCCCGAACAGCAGCAGCCCCTGGTTGCCGGTGTCGACCAGCGAGTGCACCGCCTCCGACAGCATGGCCGAGGATCCGGTATAGAACCCGGCCGCGAACTTGGTCAGGGCAATCAGCAGATTGCCGGCCAGCGCCGCATAGATAACCCGGCTCGATCCGCCTCGTGCCGCCATCCGCCTCGGCTCCCGCTGCTGCCGCCCGGCTCGCGCTGCGCCCCCGGGCCGGCTCCGCCCGCCGGTTAGCAGACCCTGGCCCAGGGCGCACCACCCCGATCCCACACCACCCGAACCGCGGACAATCGTTCGTTGGAAGTGCAACGTCGCGACCGTCGCATTAACCATAAGACTCGTCCGAATCAGATTTGCATTGAAATCAATGACTTAATCACGTGTCCACGTGTGGACACCGCGGTCCTGGCGCCAAATCGCCCCCCGGGGACGGCCGCGCCGTTATTCCGCGGCGGCCCGGGAGGGGTTGTTCGGATGCGTCCGCCAGTCCTCGTGCGCCGCCCGCACCGCCTCGCCGGTGCGCGGGTCCACGCTGCCCGGCGCCAGCCGCTCCATGGTGATGCAGTCCTCGACCGGGCAGACATTGACGCACAGGTTGCAGGCCACGCACTCGGCGTCGATCACCTCGAAGCGCCGCTCGCCGTTGGCGCCCGTCATCGAGATCGCCTGGTGCGAAGTGTCCTCGCAGGCCGCATAGCAGCGCCCGCACTTGATGCACAGCTGCTGGTCGATCCGCGCCTTGGTCACGTAGTTTAGGTTCAGGTACTGCCAGTCGGTCACGTTCGGCACCGCCCGGCCCTGGAAGGCGGCGAGGTCCGGGTGGCCCTTCTCGTCCATCCACTGCGCCAGCCCCGACGCCATCTCCTTGACCACCCGGAAGCCATAGGTCATCGCCGCCGTGCAGACCTGCACGTTGCCCGCCCCCAGCGCCATGAACTCGGCCGCATCGCGCCACGAGGTGATGCCGCCGATGGCCGAGACCGGCAGGTCCGCCGTCTCGGGGTCGCGCGCGATCTCGGCCACCATGTGCAGCGCCATCGGCTTGACCGCCGGGCCGCAATAGCCGCCGTGGCTGCCCTTGCCGTCGATCTCGGGCTCCGGGCTGAAGCTGTCGAGGTTCACCGCGGTGATCGAGTTCACCGTGTTGATCAGCGAGACCGCGTCCGCGCCCCCCTTCTTCGCCGCCCGCGCTGGCTGGCGAATGTCGGTCACGTTCGGCGTCAGTTTCACGATCACCGGCATCCGGCTGTTTTGCTTGCACCAGCGGGTGACCATCTCGATATATTCGGGCACCTGGCCCACGGCCGAACCCATGCCGCGCTCGGACATGCCGTGCGGGCAGCCGAAGTTCAGCTCCACCCCGTCTGCGCCGGTGTCCTCGACCTGGCCGAGGATCCGGGCCCAGCAAACCTCCTCGCAGGGCACCATCAGCGAGACCACCACGGCCCGGTCGGGAAAGTCGCGCTTCACCGCCTTGATCTCGCCGAGGTTCACCTGGAGCGGCCGGTCGGTGATCAGCTCGATGTTGTTCATGCCCAAAAGGCGGCGGTCGGGCCCCCAGACCACGCCGTAGCGCGGCCCGTTGACGTTCACGATATGCGGGTCGAGACCCAGTGTCTTCCACACCACGCCGCCCCAGCCGGCGGCGAAGGCGCGCCGCACGTTGTACTCCTTGTCGGTGGGCGGCGCCGACGCGAGCCAGAACGGGTTCGGCGAGCGGATGCCGATGAACTCGTTGCGCAGGTCGGCCATGGCTCAGCCCTCCGTCAGGATGCGGTGGATCGACTCGGCGGCGTCGCGCCCCTGCGCGACCGCCGTCACGGTCAGGTCGTCGCCGGCGGCGACGCAGTCGCCCCCGGCCCACACGCGCGGGAGCGATGTGCGGCCCTCGGCGTCGACACGGATCTTCGCGCCGTCGAGCTCGAGCCCGTCGGGCGCCCCGTCGAGCTGTTGGCCGATCGCCTTGAATACCTGGTCGGCGGCCAGGCGGAAGGTCTCGCCGGTGCCCTCGAGCCCGCGCGCGCCCTGGCGCGTATACTCGAACTCGATCTCCCGCACGGCGCCGTTGCCGCTCAGCCGGACCGGCCGTGCCCAGTGGCGGAACGCGACGCCCTTGGCGGCGGCGAGGTCCTGCTCCCAGCGACTTGCCGGCATCGCTTCGGGTCCCCGCCGGTAGACGAGGGTTACGGTCTCCGCGCCCAGCAGCTTGGACTGCACCGCGGCGTCGATCGCCGTCATGCCGCCCCCGATCACTACGACGTTGCGCCCGATGGGGAGCCCGGCGAGGTCGTCCGTCTGGCGCAACTCGGCGATGAAGTCGACCGCGGGCCGTGCGCCCTCGAGCGCTTCTCCTTCAACCCGCAGCGCGTTCACGCCGGCGAGCCCGATGCCGAGGAATACCGCGTCGAACCTGCCGTGCAGCTCGTCCAGTGACAACTCGACCCCGAGGTGCTTGCCACGTTCCAGCGAGATGCCGCCGATCGAAAGCAGCCAGTCCACTTCGGCCTGCGCGAAGCCGTCGACCGTCTTGTAGGCCGCGATGCCGTATTCGTTGAGCCCGCCAGGCTTTTGCCGTGCGTCGTAGAGCGTCACCTCATGGCCCCGCATGGCCAGCCGGTGTGCGCAGGCGAGGCCCGCCGGACCGGCACCCACCACGGCGATGCTATGCCCGGACGCTGCGGCACGCGTGTAAGGCGCCTGCCCGGTGGCCATCACCGTATCGGTGGCATACCGCTGCAGCCGTCCGATCTGCACCGGCTCGCCCTCCGCTGACTCGCGCACGCAGGCCTCTTCGCAGAGCGTCTCAGTCGGGCAGACCCGGGCGCACATGCCGCCGAGGATGTTCTGATCGAAGATCGTCCGAGCGGCCGCCTTCGGCACGCCGGCGGCGATCTGCCGTATGAACAGGGGAATGTCGATCGTGGTCGGGCAGGCGGCGACGCAGGGCGCGTCGTGGCAGAAGTAACAGCGTTCGGCGGCCACGCGCGCCTCGTGTGCGCTCAGGGGCGGGTGCAGATCGGCAAAGTTCGCCCTGAGCGTCGCTTCGTCGAGCCGGCCCGCCTTGATGCCGGAGCCGAGATCCGCCTGCGCCATGCCACCTCCCTGCGCCGGGTTCGGTGCAAGAATGCCGGTGAGGTGAAATTTTATCAACTGGAAAAATTTTCGCGCTGCGCAGGATATCGGCACTGGCCATAGGGACCGGTAAGATGGATGATCGCGGCCCTCAAATGTGGCCAGCGCGGGGAGCCGGAGGGTGATATGACCTTCGACCTGATCATCAGAAATGCGGCGCTGCCGGACGGGCGGTCCGGCATCGACATCGCCTGTCGGGACGGCCGCATCGCCGCCATGGAGCCTCGCCTCGATGCCGAGGCCGGCCGCGAGATCGACGCGTGCGGCCGTCTGGTTTCGCCGCCCTTCGTCGACCCGCATTTCCACATGGACGCGACTCTTTCCCTGGGCGAGCCGCGGCTCAATCGCTCGGGAACCCTGCTCGAAGGCATTGCGCTGTGGGGAGAGCTGAAGCCGCTGCTCACTCACGAGGCGGTGGTCGAGCGCGCGCTGTGCTATTGCGACCTGGCGGTCGCCCAGGGGCTGCTCGCGATCCGCTCCCACGTCGACATCTGCGACGATCGCCTTCTGGCAGTCGACGCGCTGCTCGAGGTCAAGGAAAAGGTCGCGCCCTATCTCGATCTGCAGCTCGTCGCCTTCCCGCAGGACGGCTATTACCGCTCTCCCAGCGCCGCCGAGAACCTGCGCCGCGCTCTCGACAAGGGCGTCGACGTGGTGGGCGGAATCCCGCATTTCGAGCGCACCATGGAGGAGGGGCGCCGCAGCGTCACGGCGCTGTGCGAGATCGCCGCCGAGCGCGGGCTCCCTGTCGACATGCACTGCGACGAGACCGACGACCCCCTCTCGCGCCACATCGAGACACTGGTCCTCGAGACTCAGCGGCTGGGCCTTCAGGGCCGGGTCACCGGCTCGCACCTGACATCGATGCACTCGATGGACAATTACTACGTCTCGAAGCTTCTGCCGCTGATGGCCGAGGCGCAGGTCTCGGCGGTGCCCAACCCCCTGATCAACATCGTCATCCAGGGCCGCCACGATACTTATCCGAAGCGCCGCGGCCTGACCCGCGTGCCCGAGATGCGTGCGCAGGGCATCGTCGTTGCCTATGGCCACGACTGCGTGATGGATCCGTGGTACTCGCTCGGCAATGCCGACATGCTCGAGGTTGCCGCGATGGGTCTGCATGTGGCGCAGATGACCAGTCGCGACGAGATGCGCTGGAGCTTCGAGCGGGTGACGTCGGCCGGCGCGCAGGTGATGCATCTTGACGGCTACGGGCTAGCCCCAGGCTGCCGGGCCGACATGGTGCTGCTGCAGGCAACCGATCCGATCGAGGCGATCCGGATGAAGGCGACGCGGCTGGCGGTCATCCGCGGGGGCAGGCTGATCGCAGAGACGCCGCCGCGCGTCACGTCGCTCGACCTGGCTGGCCGACCCGGAACGATCGACCCGGCCGACTATGCGCCGCACGAGGCGAAGGCCGGCTGAACCGTCTCGCTCCACTCGGCTTGCAGAGCGGGCCCGCGGCGGCTAACACCGGGGCCGGTGCGGTGCCAATGGGTGCCGCACTTCCCCATGCCATTAGAGATGAGATGCCCCATGTCAGAGCCCCGCATCGTCCGCTCGTTCCCGCATTCGGTCCGCGAGATCGAGCACGTGCTGGTGCCGATGCCCGATGGCTGCCGACTGGCTGCTCGGATCTGGATGCCGGAGGACGCCGAGCAGAACCCCGTGCCCGCAGTTCTTGAATACATCCCCTACCGCAAGAACGACCTGACGGCCGCGCGCGACGTCACCATGCATCCCTACACTGCGGGCCACGGTTATGCGGTGGTTCGGCTCGACCTGCGCGGGGCAGGGGACTCGGAAGGGCAGATGGTCGACGAGTATCTCGAACAGGAGCTCGAGGACGGCTACCACGCCATCCAGTGGATCGCCGATCAGCCCTGGTGCGACGGCCATGTCGGCATGATCGGCATCTCCTGGGGTGGCTTCAACGGACTTCAGATAGCGGCCCTGCAGCCACCTGCGCTCAAGGCGGTGATTACCATAGCCTCGACCGACGACCGCTATGCGGACGACGTGCATTACGAGGGCGGGGCGCTGCTGATCGAGAATCTTTCTTGGGCCTCGATCATGTTTGGGCGCAACACCTTGCCGCCGGACCCGCGCCACAACCCCGATGGCTGGCGCCAGCTGTGGCACCAGCGGCTCAAGGGCAGCGGTCTGTGGGTCAAGAACTGGATGGAGCACCAGACGCGCGATGCATTCTGGAAGCACGGTTCGGTGGCCGAGGACTTCTCGCGCATCAAGTGTCCCATCTACGCCGTGTCGGGGTGGGCCGACGGCTATTTCCGCAGCGTTTTCCGGCTGATGGAAGGGCTCCAGGTGCCGTGCAAGGGTCTGGTGGGCCCGTGGGCGCACAAGTATCCCTTCATGGGCATTCCGGGCCCTGCAATCGGTTTTCTGCAGGAAGAACTGCGCTGGTGGGACCAGTGGCTCAAGGGTCACGAGACGGGCATCATGGACGAGCCGATGCTGCGCCTGTGGATGCAGCACCCGGCGCCGCCGCGCTCGATGTATGATCAGCGACCCGGGCGCTGGGTCGCAGAGCCCTCGTGGCCGTCGCCCAACGTCACGGTCACGCCGTTCGCGCTTGGCGCCGACGGGCGGCTCGCATCGGCAGATGAACAGCTGCTCGATGCGCCGATGGAAATCTGCTCGCCTCAGACCGTTGGCCTGGCGGCCGGGAGCTGGTGCCCTTACGGCAAGCCGGGCGATCTTGCCCTCGACCAGCGGCTCGAGGACGGCGGCAGCCTGTGCTTCGACACCGACCCGCTCGACGAGCCGCTTGAAATTGCCGGCGGGCCGGTGCTGGAGCTGGCCTTCACCTCGGATCGCCCCGTTGCGCTGGCTGCCGTGCGGCTTAGCGACGTTGCGCCGGACGGGGCCATCACGCGCGTAACCTGGGGCGTCCTCAACCTCACCCATCGTGAAAGCCACGAGCATCCCGAGCCCTTGAAGCCGGGTCGCGAATACCGCGTCCGCGTGCCCCTCAAGCACGTGGCCCAGCGG